>NZ_RAWR01000115.1:0-32048 GCF_003986945.1 Corallococcus sp. AB018
GCGAAGGCGTCTACGTGAACATGGCCTACCTGATGGAGGAGGGGGAGGGCGAGTTCAAGTTCATGACGAGCGAGGTGTCGCGCGAGAAGCCCATCGACTACGGGCACATGGCGCGGGTGCTGGTGCAGGAGCGCGAGCGGGGCGGCTATCCCATCTGGGTGACGGGGCCGGCGCTGGTGCACTCGCGGGCGCGCGCGGACATGACGTGGTTCGTGGAGAACGGCTTCGTGGGGGCACTGCTCGCGGGCAACGCGGTGGCGGTGCACGACATCGAGGCGTCCATCTACGGCACGACGCTGGGGATGAGCGGCGCGGGCGAGGCGACGTCGGGAGGGCACGGGCTGCACATGCGCGCCATCAACCGGGTGCGGCAGGCGGGCTCCATCGCGAAGGCGGTGGAGGCGGGCGTCATCACCAACGGCATCATGCACGCGTGCGTGAAGCACGGGGTGCCGTTCGTGCTGACGGGATCCATCCGGGATGACGGGCCGTTGCCGGACGTGGTGACGGACAACCTGGCGGCGCAGGACGCGATGCGCAGGCACGCGGTGAAGGCGACGATGGCGGTGCTCGTGGCCACGGCGCTGCACGCCATCGCGACGGGGAACATGTTGCCCGCGTTCGTGACGGAGAAGGACGGCAGCCTGCGGGAGCTGCCCACCATCTGCGTGGATTCGTCCGAGTTCGTGGTGAGCAAGCTGAAGGACCGGGGCACGCACCAGGCCTTCGGCGTGGTGACGAACGCGCAGGACTTCATGCACATCCTGCGGCTGTACGTGGAGCGCGAGCTGGCCGCGCGAGGCACGGCGCCGAAGCCGGCCTGAAGCCTCAGCGCTGGGTGAGGGCCGGAGCCGAGACGGTCTTCCAGGCCGCGCTCGACAGTCCGCCCTCGGTGCCGAAGAGGGCGGAGTCACCGTCAGGGAGCACCGCGTAGACGCGCGGATCCGCCAGCTTCGGCAGGGCCCGCGTCTCCCCCGTGGCCACGTCGAAGTACGACGCGCCGAGCAGCGTGCCCACCAGCGCCCCGCCGGGCACGAGCGCGGCGGAGACGATGGCGGAGGAGGGCAGGCCGGGAGCAGCGCGCACGCGAGTCCACTTCGCGCCGTCGAAGTAGCTGAAGCCGTCCTGGCAGGTGCCCGCGATTGCGCGTCCTTGCGCGTCGGTGGACAGCGCGGTGATCCAGTTGTCGGTGAGGTCGCGGCCGTCGTGGAAGCGCTGCCACTTCGCGCCGTCCCAGCGCAGCAGGCCCCGGTCCTCGCTGCCCATCCACAGGAATCGGCCCGAGGCTTCACCGACGGAGGGGTGCTTGCTCCACTCCGTCGGCAGCGGCAGCCGCTTCACGAGCGACAGGGGCGCGGTCCCGGGAGTGACCAGGGACATGCCCCGGCCGTCGACCAGCGCGACACCGTCATCCATCTGGGACACGTTGAGCACGGACAGCTTCCCCAGGGCCACGGGGTTGCGAGACCCGTAGGCAATCTGCGTCCACGTCTTCCCGTCATGGAAGCCCAGGCCATACGTGGTGGCGACGTAGAGGTTCGGTCCGTCGCTGGTGATGCCCAGCACCTGGTCGCTGGGAAGCGAGGGCGTGCGGATGGTCTGCCACCGGCCGTCATCGCGCTGCCAGCAAGCGCCCCGGTCGAACGTGCCCACCACCAGCCGCCCCTGATGCCGGGCGAGCGCGGTGATGTGATTGCCGCAAATCTGCCCGGTCGGAGTGACCCGGCGCCACCCCTTCGGGCCATGCAGGAACACACCCGAGGAACGCGTGCCCGCCCATTCCGTGTTCAACACGGTGGCGCCCTTGGGCACGCTCACGGCCTGGAGTGGCACGGACTCCGTCTCCCACGCGTGCACCTCCCCGTGACTGCCCACGATGCGCACGCCCTGCTCCGTCACGGTGAACGACAGCGGCCCGGTGGGCACGTCGCGCAGCGCGGAGAGCCGGCCACTGGCGCTGATGGAGAACGCGCCCTCGGTGGTGCCCACGTCCACGCCGTCGCGCGTGTCGGAGATGAAGCGCACCGGGCCCGGCAGGGACCACGCGCGCTGGGTGCCCAGTTCGAACAGCCGCCCCTCCGCCGTGCCCGCGAAGCGCGGAGAGAACGCCGTGTACGTCGCACCTGGAGTCAGCACCGAGGCCAGTGACTCCAGGCGGTTCACGTAGTCCGGAGTGCTCGCGTCCTCGGCGGGAGGCAGCGCCTGCCAGTGCACGTCCAGCACGGGCGTCACCTGGAAGCGGGCGTCCAGGGACACCAGCCCTTCATCCGTGGCGACGAAGAGCCGGTCGCCCGTGGACTCCAGCGCGCGGCAGTAGTGGCTGGGAAGCCCGTCCTCCACCGTGAGCACGCGCACCGGACGGCCCGCGGGCGTGAACAGCTCCAGGCCGCCTTCGGTGCACGCGACGACGTGGCCGCCGAAGGGCTCCAGGTCGTGCACGGTCTCGGTGTTGGTGACGGTGGCGGCCAGGGTCAGCGCGGTGAGGGTGGAGAGCATCATGCTCCACCCCTATTGCGAACCCCGGGCCAGCCCGATGTGTGTCCCCGGAGCCGCACCCGCGGCCCCAGGCCAGCGGGTCTGTTGCCCCTGTCGCCCTTTCACGAACTATCGTCGCGCGAGGGGGGATTGGGGCCGGGCCTCCGTTGGAGTCCACGACATGCTGCGTTCTGGTTCGTCCCTGGCGATGGCGCTCGCGCTCGCCATCCTCTGTGCTTGCGCACCGTCCGACCCGTGCGATGTCGTCTACTGCGGTCCGGGCCGGTGCGACGCGTCCTCCGGACAGGCCGTGTGCGACTGCCCCCAGGGCTACGTCCAGGCGGACATGTCCTGCAAGCGGAACGTGCGCAAGGGGGATGACCATGGGGACTCCATCGAGGCCGCGACCCCCTTGGAGTTCATGGACGCCGACCAATCGATGCACGCGAACCTGGACATCGTGGACGACGTGGACCTGTTCTCGTTCCGCATCAAGACCGGCCGCATCTACCGATTCAGCTGCCGTCGCTACCTGGATGAAGGTTACGAAGGCTACGAGCCGACCTGCTTGGTTGAGCTCCTCGGCGCGGACGGGCTCAAGTTGCCGGGCTCGGTGGGCTCAGGGGGGCCTGCGTACTACCAGGCGGCCGTGCTCGCCACGCAGGATGGCACCGTGTACGCCCGCGTGAAGGGCTTCTCCGCCTCCCCCTCCACTTTCGACACCCGCTACGAATACTCGCTGGTGGACCGGGGGCCGGACGACTTCGGGAACACCCTCGCGGAAGCCACCCGTCGGCCCGTTGGCACCAACGTCTCGGGGCACATCGAACCCTACGGCGATGTCGACGTCGTCGCGCTGGACGTCGTCGCGGGCCGCACCTACCGGTTGGTTTGCGGAGGCGTCGGCAACAACAACTGTGGCATGCGAGTGCGCGACCCCGGGGGCGAGGTGCTGTACCAGGCGGCGATGGTCGAAACAAAGCCGAAGAACGACACGTTCGACCTCCAGGTGATGCAGGAAGGCCGTCATACGGTCGAGCTGTTCTTCACCACGGGGCTCCTCTTCTCCTACGGCGTGGGTGACTACACCTTCTCTGCCACCGACCTGGAACCTTGAGCGCCCGCCACGCTGCCCGCGGCTAGCGCGCGCTGCCCGCCGGGACCCCAAGACGCTGCTCATAGGCATCCAGCGTCCGCTGCCAGGCGGGCCGTGCCTCACAGCGCTCGCGATAGGCGGAGACCCGGGGGAAGCCTTCGAGCACGCCCGCGTTGCGCACCTCGCGCAGCACCGTGGTCATCAGGATGTCCGCCACGGTGAACGCCTCGCCGGTGAGATACGGACGCTCCCGGAGCCAGTCCTCGAGCGTGGTCAGGTGGAGCTCGGCGTACTTCACCAACCCGGGACGCCGCTGCGCGCCGGTGGGGTCGGCGTCGCCGAGCAGGTCCACCATGATGAGCTGGGCCATCGGCAGCTCCACGGTGGTGAGCGCGGCGAAGCACCAGCGCATCACCTGGGCGCGGCCCTGGAAATCCGTGGGCATCAACTGGCCCGTCTTCTCCGCCAGGTACAGCAGGATGGCGCCCGTCTCGGTGAGCACGAAGCCGTCGTCGTCGAGCACCGGCACCTGGCAGAAGGGGTTCAGCTGCTGGTACTCCTCCCTCCGGGTTTCCCCAGCGGGATGATCCACGCCGTGCACCCGGTAGGGCACGCCCAGCTCCTCGAGCATCCACAGGACGCGCAAATCGCGCGTGAGTCCTACGACCTTCGAATGGACGCGGCCAAAGCCATACAGGGTGATCATCGCGGCATTGTTGATGCCGCGTCCGCCGCTGTCGAGGCGCTTGTTCGCACCAGCGGTTGGCGACGCGCTGCGAGAAGCGCGCCGCCACCGCCTGCCTCTGGCTAGAACGACTCTTCCGGCATGTCCATCAGGTCCAGGTTGCCGTTCTCCACCATGCGCGCGGCGTGCGCGATGCCGGGCAGCACCTCATGGCAGTACCAGCGGGCGCTGGCCACCTTGCCTCCGTAGAACGCCTTGTCACCGGGGTTGGTCTTCATCCGCTCCAGCGACACGGCCGCGTGGCGCACCAGCAGCCAGCCGATGATGACCTCCGCCACGGCGAACAGCACGCGGTTGCCCTGGAAGCCCACGTGGTAGACGGACTCGCCCAGCTTGCCCATCAGCGTGCCGAGCATCGTCTGCAGGTGGCCCACCGCCTCGCCCAGCGCGGCGCGCTCGGTCTTCAGCTCCGGACCGCCCTCGTCGCCATCCGCCGTCGCGCGGACGCGCTCCAGCAGGCCCATCAGCGTCGCGCCGCCGTCGCGCGCCACCTTGCGCATCAGCAGGTCCAGCGCCTGGATGTGCGTGGTGCCCTCGTAGAGCGAGTCGATCTTCTGGTCCCGGATGTACTGCTCCACCGGGTAGTCCGTGAGGAAGCCCGAACCGCCGTGCACCTGGAGCGACAGGGACAAGAGCTCGTACGCCTTCTCCGAGCCGTATCCCTTCACCAGCGGCAGCAGCATGTCGTTGAGCACGTCCGCCTCGCCCGCCGCGGTGGAGCGGTGGCCTCCCTGGATCTCCACCTGGTCCTGCACGGACGCGGTGAACAGGGCCAGCGCGCGCAGACCTTCCGCGTGCGCCTTCTGCGCCATCAGCATGCGGCGCACGTCCGGGTGCTGGAGGATGTTCACGCGCGGCGCCGTCTTGTCGCGCGCCTTCCCCAGGTCGCTGCCCTGCACGCGGTCCTTCGCGAACGACAGCGCGCGGTAGTAGCCCGCGGACAGCGCGGCCATGGACTTGAGGCCCACCGCCATGCGCGCGTTCTCGATGATGTGGAACATCTGCCGGATGCCGTCGTGCACGTCACCCAGCAGCAGGCCGCGCGTGGGCTTGCCGTCGCCGAACGTCAGCTCGCACGTGACGGACCCCTTCAGGCCCATCTTCTTCTCCAGCTTGGTGCACACGACGTTGTTGTGCTCGCCCAGGCTGCCGTCCTCGTTCACCCAGAACTTGGGCACCACGAACAGCGACAGGCCCTTGGTGCCCGGCGCCGCGCCGTCCGGACGCGCGAGCACCATGTGGATGATGTTCTCCGCGATGTCCGACTCGCCGTTGGTGATGAAGCGCTTGACGCCTTCAATCTCCCAGACGTCGCCGTCCACCTGACGGGCCTTGGTGCGCGCGGCGCCGACGTCGCTGCCCGCGTCCGGCTCCGTCAGCACCATGGACCCGCTCCAGCGCTTGTCCAGGATGTGCGGCAGGAAGCGCTGCTTCTGCGACTCCGTGCCCAGCTTGTCGATGACGCGCGCCAACAGGTTGCCCAGCGTGAAGAACGCCAGCGCGGGGTTGCTGCCCAGGATCAGCTCGAACGCGGCCCAGCCCAGCGACGGCGGAGCACCCAGGCCGCCCAGGTGCGAGGGCGTCTCCAACAGGTGCATGCCCGCGTCGTAGTAGGCGCCCATCGCGGCCTTGAGGCCGGGGGGCAGCTTCACCTCGCCGTTCTCCAGCTTCGGCGGGTTGTGCTCGGACTCGTCGAAGCTCTTCGCCAGCTCCTGCGTGCACAGCTGCGCGAACGTCTGCAGCGTCTGCCGGGCCGCCGTCTCGTCCAGGTCCCCGAAGGGCGCCTTGCCCAGCGACGTGTGGCCGATGTCCAGGAACTCGAAGAGGTTGAACTCAATATCGCGGAGGTTGGGCGTGTAGTGCAGGGACGACGACATCGAAGGACTCCTCGCGGCCGGGTGCGAATGAAACAACCCCGCGCCAGTGAAGGCGCGGGGCCAGAAACGGACCGCCAGGGTATCCGAGATTGATTCGCGGGTCAGTCACGCCGAGCGTGGATGACGCGCAGCGTCTCCCGGCGCTCGAAGCGATTGCCGGCGGCGTCGCGGGCGACGAACACCAACTCGTAGGAACCGGCGGGCGTGCCTTCGGGGATGACCAGCGACTTGTTGAAGCGCAGGCCGTCCTGCGAATCGAGCAGCTGCTGGTCCTCGCCGAAGAGGTCGCCGTACACGCTGACCTCCTGCGTGGCCTCCACCGCGTCCACGTCGAACGTCAGCGTGTCACCGGGAGAGAGCTCCTTCTGGGAGAGGACGACGTCGAAGTCATTGCCCTGGGAGTCCAGGCGGTAGCGAACCTCGCTGCGCTCCACGCGGCCGTCCGCCAGCTCCGCGATGATGAACACGGTGTAGTAGCCATCCGAGACGCCCAGCGGCACGAGGAACCGGCCGCGCCACGAACGGGTGAGCGAGTCGAACGTGAGCGGCTTCACCAGGCCGAAGGGGAAGTAGGCGGTGACGCGGCGGGCGTTGCGCGGGGCGCGCACGGAGATGATGGGGTCGCCGGGGGGAATCTCCTCGCGGCTGAGCGCGCCGGAGACCATGCCGTCGGGGAGCTGCACGGGGACCATCTCGCGGACCGACTCGCCATTGGGGGCCGTGCGGGCCACCTGCTCCACCGCGACGAAGGACGTGTAGCGGCTCATCAGGTGGTACTGGAGCGCGGTGTCGGTGATGCCCTGGACGACTTCAGGCGTCTCGCCACGGTAGCCCTCCACGGTGAGTTCCTCGATGCGCTGGCGGGCCCAGAGGCTCTTGAGTGAATCGTGCTCCGGGGCGACTTCGGGGAAGTGCACGGGCACGTCGAAGCGGCGGACCTGGCCACGCACGCGGCCGGAGATGCGGAGGACGCCGTCACCGGTGCCGGTGAACTTGCCCACGAGGAACAGCGGCTGACCGGCGAAGAGGTCCGGCACGGACTTCGGATACACGTCGCTGACGGGCAGGCCGTCGGTGTCCACCACGACCGAGGTAAGGACGGGGCCGCGCATGCGCTGCTCGAACTCGCGGGCGACGTCCTCCTCCGGGCGGTTGAGGTTGACGAGGGTGGAGGCGCCGCGGCCGAGCTCACCCATCTTGGTGATGAGGTAGCGGTTGGTGCTGGAGCCCACGCCAGCGGAGAAGATGCGCGTCTCCTCGCGCATTTGCTCCTGGAGCGTGCTGAGGACCTGCTCGTCACCGCCGATGAGGCCGTCCGTCATGAAGAGCACCATGCGCAGGCGGGCGGGGTCGTTCGGGGGGACCATGGCCTCCTGGGCGGCGATGCGCACGTCGGTGCCGCCACCGCCCCAGAAGTTGGCGACATAGGGCAGGGCGTTCTGGATGTTCTCCTGCGTGGCGGGGACGGCGGTGGGCGCGAACTTGGTCACCTGCGTGTCGAAGTTGAGGACCTGGAAGGTGTCCTCGGGCATCAGGTGGTTGAGCACTTCCTTCGTGATGGCCTTGGACTTCTCGATGGCGAGGCCGGACTGCGAGCAGGACGTGTCGAGCACCATGTAGAGCTCGCGAGGAACGATCTCCCTCTGGGTGGGGGACAGCTGCGGGTTGAGCATCACCAGGAAGTAGCCGTGGTCCGCGCCGGGCTCGCGGTGCATGAGGACGGCGGGGCGGATGAGCGCGTCGGCGACGACGTATTCGAGGATGAAGTCCTTGTTGGGGATGCGGTCATCGCGGCCCAGGCTCACGGTGGCGCGGGACTGGCCTTCGCGCTTCACGTCCACGCGGTGGGTGGTGGAGCGCAGCGAGTGGACCGGGAGGCCCGCGTCCAGGCGAACGGTGAGCTGGATGTCATGGCCGCTGCGCGAGTCGGCGAGCACCGGGGGCGTGATGCGGCTCGCGTCGGGGACGGAGGTGGTGTCGGGCTCCACGCCTTCGCCCTGGCGCGTGGGCAGCGGCGTGCCGCCGATGAAGCGAGGGGCCACGACCATGGGGAAGCTGAAGCGGTAGGTGCCGGCGTCGTAGGTGAGGCGCTCCACGTAGTGGATGCGCACGCGGATGGTCTCGCCGGGGAGGATGTTGGCGACGGACTGGGTGAAGATGTTCGGCCGCTCCTGGTCGAGCAGCGCGGCCGTCTTGCCCTCGGCCTTGGCGCGCTCGTAGGTGTCGCGGGCCTGTTCGCGGGTCTGGATGACGCCCGTGATGACGCGCTCTCCGATGTGCATCTCCATGCCATCCACGGCGGCCAGCTCCGGCAGCGGGAAGACGTAGATCGCTTCAAGGGGAGCGCTGTAGGGGTTCTCGAACACCTGCGTCACGGTGACGGAAGCGAGGAAGCCACTGACCTCCGCGTCCACCTCCGTGTGCTTGAGGCTGAAGGTGCGCGGCTCGGTGTCCGGGCACGCCTCGGTGTCCGCCTGCTGCGGCTGCGCACGGAAGCGAGCCACCAGGGTGCCCTGGGCGACGCCCGCGGTGGGCGAAGCGGCCGGGGGGCAGGGTTGTGCGGAGGCCGGGGCGGCCAGAAGGCAGACGAAGAGCGTGGCGAGCAGGACTCGCATGGTCGGGAACCTTGGTTTCAGGGTGTGCCCGGGGACATTGCAGCCCCCGGGCCAACCCTGGTTCCCCTCTGAAACGACAGGCCGTGTGGCTGTGAAGCCACACGGCCGTGTGTCAGCTGCCCTTGAGCTGCAGCGTGGGCACCGCGCCCTCACCGAGCACGAGGTGCACCTGACCCACCTTCGCGGCCAGGTCCTTGTACGCCTCCAGCTCCTTGAGCCGCACGAGCAGCGGGTTCTCCGCGAGCACCTTCGCCGTCTGTGCCATGGAGCGCGTCGCCGCCGTCTCCTCGCGCCGCAGGATGACGTTGGCCTCCGCCTCCTTCTGCGCCTGGATGACCCGGTTGAGCAGGTCCTTCATCTCCTTCGGCAGCACCACGTCCTTGATGCCGAAGCGCAGCAACTCCAGGCCCACGCCCTCCGCCCCCGACTTCACCTGCGCGTACAGCTCCTCGGACACCATCTCGCGCGCCGCGAGCAGTTCATCCAACGTGCGTGTGGACACAGCCTCGCGCGCAGCGAGCTGCATGGCCAGGTAGAGGATTTCATCCGGCGCTCGCGCCACCACCGCCAGCCGGCGCGCGTCCACCACCCGGTACGCCGCGGACAGGTTGAGCCGCAGCGTCACGCGGTCCTTGGTCATCACCTCCTGGCCGGTGACGTGGAGAAGCTTCTCGCGCAGGTCGATGACCGCGAACTGCACCTTGTGCGCGACCGTCCACGCCGCGTGCCGGCCCGGCGGCAGCACCGCGTCCAGCACGCCGTTCACGTACCGCAGCGCCACCGTGCCCTCCGTGGCCGTGGTCTCCACGTAGTCACTGGCCGGAATCAGCGCGCGCACCTCGTCCCGCGGGGGCTCCGTCGCCACCCCGGACACGTCCACGCGCTCCACCCGCACCGTCGGCGTCTCGGGCCGACCGGTTCGACCGGGCAGCCGCTGCGCCGTCCACACCTGGTGCTGTCCCCGCCCCAGCCACCGCACCGGCTGGCCGTGATGGAAGACCACCGCGCGCTCGTCCGCGCCCAGCTCCAGCACCTGGAGGTCCTTCTCCGGCACCAACGCGAGCTTCGCTTCATCCAGCCGGGTGACGGGCGGCTCCAGCGGCACGCGCTCGTAGCGGACGTTCTGGAACGGACGCACCACCCAGTGCCGGCCCGGCCCCAGGTACTGCTCCGCCTTCCCGTTCACCACCACGAACAGCCGCTCGTTCTGCGCCACTTCCACCCGACCGATACCCATGACACGTCACCTCGACGACAAGAAAAGAGTGCAGCCCGGCTGCTGGAGAAAAGGACCCCGCCGCCCCACGAGCGCTTCGCGCGAACAGACCGTCCGGATCCGCGTTCAGCCTCCCGAACCTCCGCACCGGATGCAGGTCACGGACGGCGACCGGAGCGTTCCGCGAACAGCACGGAAGCCTCTGGACACCCTGGCGACCGGCCAGTGTGCGGCGTGGGGAGGAGGACGCGGTGGACTCGCGTTGGCACCAGCGGAAACGACGGGGTCCGGCGAACGAAGGAGTCGAACCTTCGAATGCGAGATCTTGAGTCTCGTGCTCTACCGTTGAGCGAGTTCGGGTTTTTGCCCAGCCAAGGGCAGCCATGCGCGCCTCACGGTGGCGTGCGACCGGTACGGCCTTCGATAGCGGCAGGAACACCCGGAGGTGATGGCCGTGAGGAACGTCCGAGTCTCATGCACCGGCGCAAAGCGCCCCCGCATGGAACCGGACGCCTCGGGACAACCCCGTGCGCCCCCCTGAAGCTGCCGACGGGCCTCTGGACGCGGGCGTGCGAAAATCCTGACGGCCCATGTCCCAGACCCTGGGGCTCAGGTGTCCAAGCGCTGCGTGCTCCATGCGCCATCTCGGGGACACATGAATCGAGCCGTTTGGGTCGTGATGCTGGGAATGAGCTGTGCGCTGCTCGGGGCCTGTGGGGAGGAAAGCGCTGGGGACGAAGACTCCGGCTGGCGCTTGGGGGCCATGAAGCTGCAGATCTCCATGGGAGAGGATCCCTGCCCCGTGGTGACGGCGACGGTGACCCTGCTGTCGGGTGATGGGCGCCCGACAATGGGGCCCCTATCGCTCAACGTGAGGGATGGCGTCATCGAGGGCGTGACCCTCCCCTACGTCTACGAGTCGAGTGCCTGGTGGGTGCAAGTGCATGCCTACGACAGCAACGGCAACAACGTGTGCAGCGGGGACGACCCGGGCACAGGCGTGCACGAGGGGCGAACGACGTCCGTGTACATCAAGATGCACTGCGCGTTTCCGAATTGCCCCTAGCCGCCGCGCGTCACGTCCCACCAGCCGAACCACATCACACGCTCCTCGGCCAGCAGCTCCCAGCCCGGCCCGTGCACGTACTCGCGCACGCGGAGCCCCGCCGCCTCCACCGCGCGCGCCGTCTCCTCCGCGCCCCACAGGTGCAGCGTCACGTCCGTGTCCGCCGTGCGCACCCGTCGCGTGGACGCCTCATGCGCCTCCAGCCCGGACCTGCGCTCCAGCACCGTGAACAACATCCGCGCGCCCGGCTTCAACACCCTGCCCAGGTGCCCCAGCACGCGCGGCAGGTCATCACAGAAGTCCAGGCAGCCAATGGCCAGCGCGACATCGAACGTGCCCAGGTCCTCCGGCACCGGATCCAGATAGCTGTGCACGCGCCACGTGCCGGACGGCCTTGAGCGCTTCGCCAACTCGAGCATCTCTGGCGCCAGGTCCAGGCCCACCACGTCCACGGACGCGTCCAACCCGCGAGTGTGCAGGCCCGGGCCACAGCCCACGTCCAGCACGCGCAGGCCCGGCTTCATCACGTCCCCGAGGAAGTGCTCCACGCGGTCACCGTAGCGGTGCAGCGACGGGTAGAGCACCTCGTAGGCGGAGGCGATCTCCCCGTACACCCGCGCGACGGCGGCCTCTTCACTCCTGCCGCCGTCCCCTTCGTCCGCCATGCCGTGCGCTCCTGATCAACAGCGCGGGCACCGTATCACGGCGTGTTGTTGCTTCCCGGCTTGCGGAACACCGCGAGCGACCGCCCGGCCATCTCGAACTTCCCGGGCTTCATCTCTTCATCGCCGCGCTTGTCGTCCGCCGTGTACAGCTCCAGCCGCCACGCGCCGCCCTCGCCCGGCGGCGGCACCGTGAACGGCACCGTGTCGTGGTGCGCGTTGAGCAGCACCAGCAGCGAGTCGCCGTTCACGCGCTGGCCCCGCTCGTCCGGCGTGGGGATGGCGTCGCCGCCCAGGAGGAACGCCAGCGAGCGCACGAAGGGCTTCTGCCAGTCCTCCGCGCCCATCTCCGTGCCGTCCGGCCGGAACCACGCCAGGTCCTTGTGCTCGGACTCCCACAGGTGCTCGCCCTGGAAGAAGCGGCGGCGCTGGAGCACCGGCTGCCCGTGGCGGAACTGGATGAGCTTGCGCGTGAACTCCAGGAGGTCCTGGCGCGTCTTGTCCAGGTTCCAGTCCACCCACGACAGCTCGTTGTCCTGGCAGTAGGCGTTGTTGTTGCCCTGCTGCGTGCGGCCCATCTCGTCGCCCGCGACAATCATCGGCACGCCCGTGGACAGGAACAGCGACGCCATCAGGTTGCGCTTCTGGCGCTCGCGCAGGGAGATGATGTCCTTGTTGTCCGTCTGTCCCTCCACGCCGCAGTTCCACGCCTGGTTGTCATCCGCGCCGTCGCGGTTGTGCTCGCCGTTGGCCTCGTTGTGCTTGCTGCTGTACGTGACCAGGTCGTGCAGCGTGAAGCCGTCATGCGCGGTGACGAAGTTGATGGACGCCTGTGGACGCCTCCGCGCCGCCGCGAACAGGTCCGCGCTGCCCGTGAGCCGGTAGCCCACCTCCGAGGCCTGGTTCTCGTCGCCCTTCCAGTACTTGCGCAGCGCGTCCCGGTACTTGCCGTTCCACTCGTGCCACGGCGACGGGAAGCCGCCCACCTGGTAGCCGCCGAGCCCCACGTCCCACGGCTCCGCGATGAGCTTCACGCGGGAGAGCACCGGGTCCTGGTTGATGATCTGGAAGATGGGTGCGTTCGGGTCGTAGCCACCCTTGCCCACCCGGCCCAGCACCGTGGCCAGGTCGAAGCGGAACCCGTCCACGTGCATCTCCTCCACCCAGTAGCGCAGCGAGTCCACGATGAAGCGCGTCGTCTGCGGGTTGGAGGCGTTGAGGCTGTTGCCGCACCCCGTGAAGTCCAGGTAGTGCCGCGCCTCCGGCATGGTCCAGTAGTACGACGCGTTGTCGATGCCCTTGAACGACAGCGTGGGCCCCAGGTGGTTGCCCTCGCACGTGTGGTTGTACACGACGTCGAGAATCACCTCGATGCCCGCCGAGTGCAGCGACTTCACCATCGACTTGAACTCGGCCACCGCGCCGCCCGGCGTCTTGCGGCTGGCGTAGCGCTGCTCGGGCGCGAAGTAGTTCAGCGTGCTGTAGCCCCAGTAGTTCGACAGGCCCTTGTCGTTGAGGAACGAGTCGTCCGCGAACCCCTGCACCGGCAACAGCTCCACCGCGGTGACGCCCAGCTTCTGCAGGTGCTCGATGATGGCCGGCGAGCCCAGGCCCGCGTACGTGCCGCGCTGGTGCTCCGGCACGCCCGGGTGGCGCATGGTGAGGCCGCGCACGTGGGCTTCGTAGATGACTGTCTTGCGCCACGGGATGTCCAGGCGCCGGTCATTGCCCCAGTCGAAGAAGTCGCTCACCACCACGCCCTTGGGCATGCCGGCCGCGCTGTCGCGCTCGTCGCGCATCAGGTCCTTCTTCGGATGATCCAGGGGGTAGCCGAACACCGGCTGCTTCCAGTTCACCTCGCCGTGCAGCGCCTTGGCGTAGGGGTCCACGAGCAGCTTGTGCGGGTTGCAGCGGTGCCCCTTCTCCGGCTCGTAGGGGCCGTGCACTCGCAGGCCGTACAGCGTCCCGGGCTCCAGGTCCGGCACGTAGCCGTGCCAGACGAACTCCGTGCTCGTCGGCAGGTCGAAGCGTTCAATCTCCTTCGTCGGGTCCGCCCGGTCGAAGAGGCACACCTCCACGCGGGTGGCCACCTGCGAATAGACCGCGAAGTTGGTTCCCGCGCCGTCGAAGGTCGCGCCACGAGGCCAGGGCTTGCCCGGCCAGATCTCCCGCTTGCCGCTCATGCGTCTCACTCGATTCCGTGGGGAAAACCGCCGCCGGAATGTGGGTGCGACTGCGCGATGCGGCAAGACGTCCGGGTGTGCTGACTGTCCACCGGACAGCGCTCTGGCAAGTGGTCGGTGCTGAAACGACCTGCCCTGTCAGGCGGCGACAGCGTGGTCCAATGAACGCCAGGTGCCCAGGGCCCAGTCCTGCTCGTCTGGATCATCGAAGCTCACGACGCAGAGGGCGCGGCGGCTGCCGGAGCGGCACAGGGCCGTCAGCCGGCACTCGCCGGGACCCACGTGCAGGGACGCGCGGCCGCTGACGCGGGCGCCGTGGTGCTCCAGCTCCAGGGCCTTTCGCTCCGGGCTGGTGGGCGCCAGCTGCTCCTCCGCGGAGTCCTCCAGGGGCACCACGCGCACGGTGCGGCGATGGTCGCGGGCCACCCAGCTGCCGTCCTGCAGTCGCGACTCCGCCAGCGAGCCGGGGATGCGAATCTCCCAGCCCTCCGGGAGCGCCACCTGCACGGAGCCCCGCCGGTAGCCGATGGACGGCCCCACGCCGGGCGACTCCAGGGCGCGGCGGTGGACCTCCTCCGCCACCGTCCCTCCCATGCCCAGGTATCCGAGCACCTCCTGCCACTCGCGCCACGGGTAGGGGAGCGAAGGGTCCTCGCGCCAGGCCTGCTCCAGCAGCCGGGCCACGTCGCGCAGGCGCTGGCGCTCCTCCTCCAGGAGCGGCGGGCGCCAGACGACGTCCGTCCACAGCCGGCACAAGGCGCGCGTGAAGCGCTCGCGGGCGTCCACGCCGGGGTTCCACCAGGGGAACACGTCCGTGCCCTGTCGCGGGTCTTCGTGCACGGTGCGCAGCCAGCGCTCGTCGCGAGGCCCCAGGGGCGTGAGCAGCGCGCCCGGGTGCTGGAAGGTGTGGCCGAAGCGCATGGACAGCGCGAAGCCGGAGTTGCCCAGGCTGCGCATGCGCAGCACCTGCCCCACCGAGTGCTGGAGCCAGCCCAGGAAGTGCTTCTCCACCAGGTCCACGTCGCCAGTGTGGAAGTAGCCCGTGGCGTCACCCACGCCCACGTCCTCGTCGGGCGGAGCCCAGGAGATGCCGTTCAGGTCGCCCAACCCCTTGAGCAGGTCCACCAGATAGCGGTGGTAGCCGGGCCCCGCGGCGCTGGTGTCCGCGGACACGACGATGCGCTCCTGGGTCGTCGCGAGCAGTGACACCTCCGCCGCGGCCGGGTGCAGGCGCAGGCGCAGCACGGGCGCGCCCTGGGGGCCCTCCTCGATGCGGGTGCCCTCCAGCACGTCCGCGGCCACCTGCTGGAACCAGGCTTCCACGCGCTGCAGCCAGGACAGGGGCGCCTCCGGGGGGGCGAACAGCGGATCGCTTGCTCCTCGTCGGCCTGCCAGCAACAGCTTCATGCGTTGGACGCTTTCGGTTCGGGTGCGGGTGCGCGCTGCCTGGACCTCTTTGGATAAGCCCCCGGCTGCTCCCTGTCATCCAAGAGAAACGCATTCTGGAGGCCGGGGGGCATGCGGGCGGGGGTGCGCCCGGTGGCGGAAACCCCCGGTCCGCCCCAACCTCAGAGGGGAAAGGAGGCGTTCGTCATGAGCAAGAAAGACGTGTTGCACATTCCCTTGGAGGGGCTGCCTCCCGCGCCGGCGCGCGAAGC
Organism: Corallococcus sp. AB018; assembly: GCF_003986945.1. Lineage (NCBI taxonomy): Bacteria > Pseudomonadati > Myxococcota > Myxococcia > Myxococcales > Myxococcaceae > Corallococcus > Corallococcus sp. AB018. The sequence continues at coordinate 15,594 of NZ_RAWR01000115.1, forward strand.
CGGGACGGAAGAGGATGAGCAGCAGGAGCGCCGCACGCCGTCCACCTTCGACCCGGGTGGGGGTCCCGGCAATGGGCCGGGTGACAACGGGAGCCCGCGCATCATCGAACCGGTGGGCCAGCCCTACTCGCCAGGCGTCAAGGTGACCTGATCATCTCAGGTCTCGCTGTCTCCATGACCCCGCTGACGCCTTTCGCGCGTCGGCGGGGTCTTGTTGTTCGCGCGTGCAAGGCCGGACGCTGGAAACGGCGAAGCGCCCGCGACCGGTGAAGGTCACGGGCGCTTCCATGTCCACCCCGAGGGGGACTAGGGGGTGTCCCTAATTGAGCCACATCCGAGTGCAGGCGAGGTGGATGAGGGCAAGGTAGTTGCGGGCTGTCTTCTCATATCGAGTCGCGAGGCGGCGGAAGCGCTTGAGGCCATGGAAGAACCGCTCGACCAGATAACGAAGGGCGTAGAGCTTGCGGTCCTTCGAAAGGGCTCTGGGGCGCTCCGGCTTGGAGGCGATGACGGCCTTCATGCCGAAGAACTTGAGCAGGGCGCGGAACCAGTCCGCATCGTACCCGCTGTCGGCGATGCAGGCCGCGCCCACCGCGTGCATTATCAGGTCGTCGGCCTTGGTCATCTCGTGCCGCTGGCCGGGCGTCAGTTCGATATGGCGTGGCCGTCCTCGGCTGTCGACGAGGGCATGGACCTTGGTCGAAAAACCTCCTCGAGAGCGTCCCAGAGCGTTGTGTTGGACCCCCCTTTTCCTCCCGCGGCGTCCAGATGCGCCCGGATGGTGGTGCCATCAAGGATGGACGCTTCGTCCCCCGGCACGGGAGGATTCGACTCGAGCTGCACTTCCTTGAAGAGCCGCTCCCACACGCCGCGCTTCGACCAGTTGTTGAAGCGGTTGTACACGGACTTCCACTTGCCATATCGACCGGGCAGGTCTCGCCAGGGGCTGCCGGTGCGGGCGAGCCAGTACACGGCGCTGACAAACAGACGCTCGCCTTTGAGCGAGTGCCGGCCCCGCCGCGGAGGCAGAAGCGGGCGGATGCGCTTCCATTCCTGGTCGGTGAGTTCATGTCGGTGCATCCCCTGGGGTAGGCAATGGCCCCGCTTCAGTGCAACCCCACCTGCTGATGCTCGGCCGAGGGCACGACTGCTACCCTCGGCCGCAGTTCATCTTCTCTCGTTTAGGGACACCCCCTAGCGCGTGGTGCCGTTGTTGGGCGCCATCGTGCCGGTGGAGTCCGGCACCGGCGTGGTCATGTTGCCCTTGGCGCCGGAGTTGTTCGGGTCGAGCGTGGAGTCGTTGGGCAGGCTGCTGTCGTCCGGGATGGCGCTGTCGTCCGGATCCAGGCCGGAGCCGCCCGTGCCCGGCTCGGTCATCTCGCCGTCGTGCACGCCGGGCTCGGCCTCACCGGTGCCCGCGCCGCCAGTGCCCGGGTCCAGGGTGCCGTCGTTCGTGGCGGGCGGCAGCGTGGAGTCATCCGTGTTGCCGGAGCCGCCGGTGTCCATGTCCGACGGAGGCAGCGTCGTGTCCGGCGACGTGCTGCCCGTGTCGTAGCCGGAGCCGCCGCTGCTGGGAGGCGGCGTGGTGGTGGTGCCGGAGCCGGACGTGTCCGTCCCCGTGCCGCTGGAGTCCGTGCCCATGGTGGAGTCGGAGGCCGGCTCGGTGCCGCGCGTCGCGGATTGATCCGACTTACATCCCGTACCGAGCGCGAGCGCACCCGCGAGAACCGCCGCCACCGTCAGCTGGGTCTTCAGGAACTTCTTCATGTGGATTCCCCCGATAGGAGCTCTGACTGCTTGAAAGGTCGTGGCTGCCTGCACGACCGAAAGTGAGCAGGCCTCGGGATGTGTGCAGGGGTGGCTCATTCGCCTGCTTGCTCGGGGAACGGCATGGGCGGCCGCGAGGGGAGGGTTGCGCGGGACGGGGTTGTCCACCGTGCCCCACGCCCGATGGCTCGGAGTGCGAGCCAGGGAGCCCGGCCCACGGGGCTCAAGGACTCGGGGGCTGGAGCACGCTGCCGCCACCGAGCGGCGTCACGGAGTTGCTGGACGTGTTGCTGTCCGGCGTCAGCGGGTTGCCTCCTGGCGACGGCGTGGTGGGCTGTGAGCTGGTGATTTCCGGTGGCGTCAGGCCCGTGGCTGGAGGCAGCACCGCGCCCGTGCTGGACATGGTGCCCGTCGGAGTTCCCGGCGTGACGGTGCTGATGGAGGCGCCCGGCAGCGTGGTGCCGGGGGTCGTCGTCGCGGGCGGCAGCAGCGCGCCCGTGGTGGCGGTGGAGCCCGTGGAACCCGCCACGGTGGTGCTGGTGCCGGGAGCCAGCACCGCGCCGGTCCCTGTCACGGTGGTGGCCGAACCGGGCGCGACCACCGTACCGCCGCCCGTCACGGTGGTGGCATTGCCGGGGCCAGGCGGCACGTACTCCGTTGTGTTGCCGGAGACGGACGGCTGGGTGCCGTACGGCTGCGGAATCACCGCGCCCGTGCTCGTGCCGCTGCCGCCCGCGCCCACGCTGGTGACGTCGCCAAGGGGCTGCGTCACCTGGTTGTCCAACGCGCCTCCCATGGGGGCGGGCGTGCCCGGCGGGGCCCCCGGGTTCGGCTGGCTGGTGGTGATGGCGCTCGCGGAGTTCGGATCCACCTGCGCGTTCGCGGTGCCCAGCGCCAGGGTGCCCGCCGCCACGCTCATCCAGATCCATTGCTGAGACATCGCTTCCGCTCCTTGTGGCTGTGGGGCCGGACGGACGACGCCTCGGCCTAATGGGAGGGCGTGGGCCGGTGAGGACCCTGGCCATCCCTGATGAGGTGCTCACCCCGGCGGCGCGAGGGAACCGCACGGTGGCGCCGCTTGCGCTCGGAGAGCACCAGCAACAGCGCCGGGAAGGTCACCAGCATGATGAGCAGGTTCATCCCGAACCCCACGTTCGCCAGGGCGCCAATCGAGTTGAGTCCCGGGTGGTCCGCCAGCAGCAGCGCGCCGAAGCCCACCGCGCTCGTGAGCAGGCCGCCGCAGATGGCCTTGCCTGTCTCCGAATACACCCGCACGAAGTCGCTGCGCGGTGACGCGAGCCGCGTGATGAGGTGCACGCCCGCGTCCACCGTCGTCCCGATGAGCACCGGGATGACCAGGATGTTGAGGTAGTTGAACTCCATGTCCAGCAGCGGCATGAGCCCCAGCACCGCGAACAGCGACACCACCGTGGGCATCAGGCACAGGAGCGCGGTGCGCAGGCCGCCCAGCGTCAGCCACATGGCCAGCAGCACCGTGAGCGTGGAGCCCAGCAGGATGAACGGCGCCTCGTGCGACACCAGGTTCACGATGTCCGCCTGCACCATCGCTTCACCGGCCACCACCGCGGGCCGGCCATCCGGCAGCACCATCCCGCGGACCTCCTTCGCCATCCGGCGCATGGCCTGGCCGTTGGATTGATCCGCGGACGGATACACCAGCACGAAGCCGGTGCCGTGACCGTCGCGTCCCTCGAACTGCTGGCGCACGCTGGAGGGCAGGTCCGCCTCGGTGAAGGGCTGTGCTCGCACCTGCCTGCGCAGCTCCTCCAACTGCCCGCGCTGCTTCGGGGTGAGCTGGCCTTCGGGCACGTCCTCCACCCGCTTCCCGATGTCCTTCAGGATGGCCTGCTTCTCCGCCTGCCGCTCCGGCACCAGGCTCGCGAGCGCCGCGACGAAGTCCACCGTGGAGTTCGCGCCCTGCTGCCGCTTGCGCGCCTGGAGCTCCCGGACGACCGCGGCCTCCTCCTCGCGGGAGTTCGTGAGCACCACCAGCGGGACCTGCGAATAGCCGATGAGCTGGTTGACGGCACGGTCCAGCACGAACGAGTCCAGGCGCTGGTCCTGTAGGGAGCCGATGTCGTAGTCGAACCGCAGGCGCGGCATCTGCGTGAGCAGGCCCGCCACCACGAGCGCGGACACGACGGTGAGCAGCCCGCGCCGGTGCGTGATGACGCGGCCCAGCGGCGCCTCCGTCATCTCCGTGGAGTTCGCGCGCGGCCTCCAACCCCAGCGCGCTCCCAGCCCCAGCACCGCCGGAAGCACCAGCACGTACGCGAGGATGAGCACCAGCATGCCCACGCCCGCGATGACGCCGAACTCGCGGAACGCCGTGAGCTTGGAGCTGCCCAGCACGAAGAACGTGAGCGCCGCCACCACCGCGGACACCAGCGCCGCGCCACCTGTGTGCGTGAACGACTCGCGCGTGGCCTGCTCGGAGGACCGCCCCTCTCCGCGCAACGCGAGGTAGCGGCCCAACAGGTGGATGCCGTGCTCCACGCCCAGGCCGCCCAGGATGGCGCCCAGGAAGGCCGTGAGCAGGTTGACGCGGCCATACGCCATGCCCACCAGACCGTAGGTCCACGCGAGGCCCGCGCCCACCGGGGCCAACACCATCCCCACCGCGAGCACGCTGCGGAAGTGCAGGAACAGGTAGAGCAGCACCAGCACCGTGGCCACCGTCGAGGACACCGCCACGTCGCGGGTAATCTGTCCCTGCTGATCCATCTTCTTCTGGAACGAGCCGGTGATTTGCGTGTGGAAGCCGGGCCCGTACTTCGACAGGTCCTGTTGCCGCAGGACGCCCTGCACCTCTTCGACGATCTTCGTGGAGAAGGTGAGGTCCGCGGACGACACCTCTGGCTTGGCCAGCACCACCACGCGGCGCGCGGCGGGGTCCAGGTAGTAGTCGCTGGGGTGGCTGGACAGGCGCGTCACCGCGCCGCCGGCGTACTTCTCCTCCAGGTCGGAGAAGTCCAGCGATGGGGCGGGGTCGTCAGCCAGCGGCACGTAGAGTGGATTGGCCTGCTCCTTCTCCCAGGTGAGGCGCGTGTCGATGCGGCGCTCCACCTCCTTCAGGTCCTCGGGCGACAGGAAGTAGAGCGCGTGGCTGCGGAAGAAGCTGCTGGGGCGGGTGATCTCCACATAGCGGATGCCCGGCAGCGCCTCCAGCTTCGGCGCCACGTCCTCCGCGAACTGCTGGAGCTGCGCCGGGTCCCCATCCTCGCCCACCACCACCACCCACCCCTGGGCGCCGAAGCGCTGCTCCAGGGTGTGGATGGCCTCCACGCTTTCGAAGGACTGGGGCAGCAGGTCCACCAGGTTCGCGTTGAGCGTCAGGTGGCGCGCGGACAGCAGGCCCACGACGGACAGCACGAGCGCGCAGACAAGCGCCGTGAAGGGGCGGCGGTGGTTGTGCGCGGCCAGCGCACCCATCGTGCGCTCCACCCGGTGCATCCACGTGCTTTCCGCTGCTGAAGACGGGTTCGAGGCCATCGACCATGCCTCCATGCGGCGCCTGCCTCCTGGCAGGGCCCGTATCGAGGCAAAAGCTGGCCATGTCACAGACCGTCAGCACGACGGCGCGAGGGGCTGCTCCGCCCGTCCGCCGACACCGGAACGGGTGGGGCAAAATGCCTCAATTTTCAGAGGAGAAGCCGATCCCCTGGCATGACGCGCGCCGGGGCGGCATACATGGCGCGGCCCAGGCCCGGCTGTCTTTGTTCCCCGGGCCAGGCATGCGGCCAGTGGAGGCCCCGGGTCGATGCCTGGACGCACGGTGGCTCGGGGCATATACGCGAGAGCAGCCCGGTTCGTTCGGGCTCAAGGTTGTCCCCGGGCCGTCACGGCGCGGGCTTTCAGCAGGAAATCACATCCATGAGTGACACGCGGTGGTCCGGACGGTTCGAGGCGGCGATGGGCTCCCTGGCGGCCCGCAGCCACCAGAGGCCCTGGGTGGCGTTGTTCGTGACGCTGGTCCTCACGGGTCTGGGCACCTTCTTCGCACGCGACCTGCGCCTCAACGCGGACCTGGCGAACCTGCTGCCCAAGTCGTTCCAGTCCGTGCAGGACCTGGAGAAGCTGCGCACGCGCTTCGGCGGCATGGGCAACGTGGTGGTGGCCGGCATCGGCGCGGAGCCTGAACAGCTCAAGCAGTTCGTGGACGACATGGCGCCGAAGCTGGCGACGCTGTCGGAGATCCGCTTCGTCAACGCGCAGCGGCCCAGCCAGTTCTTCGACGAGCACGGCCTCTACTACGTGGACCTGCCGGACCTGAAGACCATCGAGGAGCGCATCGACGCGCGCTTCGCGTGGGAGAAGGAGCAGGCCAACCCGCTCTTCGTGCGGCTGGAGGAGGAGGCGCCTCCGTCGCTGGACTTCAGCGACATCCAGAAGAAGTACACCGGCGGCGCGAACATGCGGCTCGCGGGGCAGGGCGGCCTGTACTACCTGGATCCGCAGGAGCGCATGGTGGTGATGCTCCTCAAGGCCAAGGGCTCCTCCGCGGACCTGGGCTACTCCAAGACGGTCATCACCCAGGTGGAGGACTACCTGGCGAAGCAGGACCTGTCGAAGTACGGCCCCGGCTTCCGCACGGAGATCACCGGCACGTTCAAGAAGAAGATCGACCAGCAGGCGGTCATCACCGGCGACCTGGCGCGCGCGTCCACGCTGGCCCTGGTGCTGCTGCTGGCCTACCTCATCTTCCACTTCCGCAGCGGGCTGTCCGTGGGCCTCACCATGGTGCCGGTCATCGCGGGCCTGACGTGGACCTACGGCTTCGTGGGCATCGCGTACGGGCAGGTGAATCTGCTCACGGGCTTCCTCGCGGCGGTGCTGGGCGGCCTGGGCGTGGAGCACGGCATCCACCTGTTGGGGCGGTGGGGCACGCTGCGCTCGGAGGGCATGACGTCGGAAGAGGCGGTGCGGGAGACGTTCCGGCACACGGGCTTCTCCGCGCTCATCTCCGCGCTGGTGGCGGCGCTCACGTTCCTGAGCCTGTCGTGGTCGGAGTTCAGGGCGTTCCACGAGTTCGGCGTCATCGCGGCGGTGGGCATGATGGTGAGCGTGGCGTCGTACCTGCTCATCCTGCCGGCGCTGCTGGGGCTGGTGTCGCGCTGGGGCTGGGTGCCTCGCGAGCACCAGTCGCAGTCCGGGCCCATGGCGATGCTCGCGCGCTTCCTGCCGCGCCGTTACCGCGCGGTGGTGGTCGTGATTGGCGTGGCGCTGGTGGGGCTCATCAGCCAGGCGTACCGGGTGAGCTTCAACTACGACTCCACGAAGCTGGATGACGTGTCGCTGCCCAGCGTGCGGTTGGACAAGCGCATCGACCACATCCTGGGTTACTCCGCGACGCCGGTGGTGGTGCTGACGGACACGGAGGGGATGGAGCGCGAGGTGGTGAAGCAGCTCCAGGCTCGCAAGGAGAAGTTCGGCAAGGACTCCACCATCGACTTCGTGGGCGCGCTGGAGGACCTGGTGCCGCAGCATCAGGAGGAGAAGCACGCGCTGCTCCAGGCCATCCACAAGAAGCTCCAGCGCATCGACCCGGAGCGCGTGGAGAAGGCCCAGCGCGACGACCTGCTGCGCGCGGTGAAGATGACGTCCGCGAAGCCCTTCGTGCGCGAGGACCTGCCGGTGGGCCTGCGCCGCCAGTTCGAGCCCGCGGCCGGCCAGAAGGGCGGCGTGGTGTTGGTCTACGCGAACGTGAGCCTGTCGGACGGCGTGGGCACGCGGCGCTTCACCAAGGAGGTGCGCAACCTCCAGATGCCAGACGGCAGCCAGGTGTCCGCGGCGGGCGAGGCGCTCATCCTGGCGGACATCCTGGACATGGTGGCCTCCGAGGGGCCGCGCATCCTGGTGGCCGCGGTGGTCAGCGTCTTCCTGGCCATGTGGCTGACGCTGGGCTCCTTGCGCAACGCGGTCATCTGCATGCTGCCCACGCTGCTGTCCATCGCGGCGCTGGTGGGCCTGATGGCCATCATGGGCCTGCAGTTCAACTACCTGAACATCGTGGTCATCCCGGTGCTCATCGGCACGACGGTGGACGCGGGCGTGCACCTGATTGAGCGCCTGGGCGAGCCGGGCGCGGACTTCACCACGGTGTACGCGGAGACGGGCCGGGCCATCACGGGCGGCCTGCTGACGAGCGCCATCGGCTTCCTGGCGCTGGTGTTCGCCAAGCACCCGGGCCTCAACTCCATTGGTGACCTGGCCAACCTGGGCTTCGCGGTGAACATGGTCATCGTGCTGGTGGGCTTCCCGGCGCTCCTGCTGCTGGTGGACCGCTGGCGCAACAAGCACAGCAGCGCCACGTCGACCCCGGCGTCCGGCGACGACGGAACCGAGCGCCCCGCGGAGAGCTGATCCGCGCGAAGCCAATCCATGCAGGCAAGGAGGCCCCGGCATTGCCGCCGGGGCCTTTTTCATTGCGTCCGGAGGGGCCGGGGCCGTTCCGCCAGGCGACACTGCGGAGGGACGAACGGGCACGGGCGCCTGGGAGTCTCCGACCCAAACTTCGTCTTGTATGGGGCGCTCATACTTCAGGTATCAATCCGGCCGGATGTTCGAGAACGCCTTCATGGAGGCGGCCTCGAAGCTGCACCCCGCGGTGCCGGTCCTCCTCTACATCCCGCTCACGCTGGGCCTGCTCGGGTGGGGCCTGTCAGGGGGACGGACGTCCGTGGGGCGGGTCCTGCTGTTCATCCCGCTGGGCCTGCTGACATGGATCCTCATGGAGTACTGCATCCACCGGTTCTTCTTCCACTGGGAGGGCAAAGGCCGGCTCACCCAGCGGGTGCATGAGATTGCCCATGGCTACCACCACAAGTACCCGGACGACTCACAGCGCCTGGTGATGCCGCTCATCGTCACCATCCCGCTGTCCTCGCTCATCGGCGGGCTGCTGTGGATGGTGGGGCGCCCGGCGCAGATGCTCCCGTACTTCGTGGGCATCGTCTGGGGCTACGTGACCTACGACACCCTCCACTGGGCCACGCACCACCGCACGCCGAAAACGGCCTGGGGGAAGGCGCTGCGCGCGCACCACATGGCGCACCACTTCGCGACGCCGGACCGCAACTTCGGCATCAGCAACCGGTGGATGGACATGCTGATGGGGAGCGGCGGACGGCAGGCCCCGCTGCCTAGGCCGCCTTCTCCGGAACGCCCGTCCAAGCCGCCACGAAGTCCGCCAGACCGCGCAACTGCCGGTCGTTGAGCGTCGCCTGCCAGCGCGCGTGGCGCACCGCCCGGTACGCCTCCGGCGCGTCCCAGCCGCGCGCCACCATCACCGCCAGGCCCATCAGCGGCCCGCGCCCCACGCCGTGCTCGCAGTGCGCGTACAGCACTCCGCCCGCGTCCAGCCGGGGCAGCGCCCAGCGCACCCCTTGCGACAGCTGCTCCACGGATGGCGGGTAGCGGTCCGTCACCGGCAGGCTGAGCAGCTCGATGCCCAGCGCCGCCAGCGCCTCGCGGTCGTCACAGCGCTCCGCGCGCAGGTCGATGACGCAGGTGATGCCCCGGGCCTTCAGCTCGCCGTAGCGCGCGCGGGACACGCCGCCGCCCACGTGCAGCCACGGGTTCACCTGGGACACGTTGAGGGCGCGCTTGCCGGGCAGCTTGGTGGTCCACTCCACCCCGCGCGCCACCACCCGCAGCACCTGCTTGCGCACGAACCCCCGGACCCCGGGGACGTGATGCACCGACCGCAGCAACGACTCGCTCACGCTTGAAGACCCCTGCCGGCTACTCGCCTTCCACCGACACTTCCATCAACCCTTCCACCGGCGCCTTGCCCGGGCGCTCCATCACGCCCCGCAGCAGGTACGTCACCGGCGAGCCCACCACGGGCCGCACCAGCCCACTCAGCACTCCCAGCGACTCCACCGGTGCACTGCGCTGAAGCAGGGAGGTGCCGCGCAAAGTCAGCGCCGGCTTGCCGTCGCGGTCGGTGAGCTCCGCCCGCCACGTGCTCTTCTCCTTCGTGCCCGTCTGCGTGACCGTGAAGGACTCCAGGAGCCGCGCGGCCCCCTTGCCCTCCCAGACGTAGACAGGCGCGTAGTCGCCCTCCTGCCCCTCGCGCGCCAGCACCACCATGTGCTGCGGACCCTTCATCGCGCGGAAGCGCACCCAGCGCTTCGCCAGCTTCGCCGGCGCCACCGTGCTGCGCGAGTGGTCCACGTACCCGCCGCCCGCCAGCGTCACCGCCGCGGACTTGGGCACCTGGAGCGTCAGCTTCACGGGGCTCGCGCCCAGCAGCACCTCGTGGCGGTAGCGGTCCTTGCCGTTCTCCACCACGGAGCCCTCCGGCGACCACGGCTCGGGCTTCTTCGCGTACTCCAGCGTCACCCGCCCGTTGTCCAACGCCGCGTCCACCGTCAGGCCCGCGTCCGTCGCCTGGGCCGTGCACGTGCCCAACTTGAGCGTGTCCGTGTCGGGCGTGTAGCCCCACTCCTTCGCCCCCATGCGCGTCTGCGGCGACCAGGCAGGCTTGCCCGGCCGCAGCACGGTGGCGCGGCAGATGCCCGTGCGCGACCCCGGGCCAATGTTCGTCACCGACAGGTTCACTGTCACATAGGTGCCGTCGTCCGCATCCGCCACGAAGGTGAAGCTCTCTCCGTACCGGTCGCTGGAGTCGAAGGACAACCCCAGCACGCCGCCCGCCGCCGCCACCCCCGGAAGCGAAAGCAGGGCCCCCACCAGCAGGGCCCTCAAGCCGCGGGCGCGCGTGTCACGCCGCATGGGGCCGCTGCTCCAGGAGCTCGTCCGAGTTGTCGTTGAAGACGTAGTCGCGCTGCAGCGGCAGGTTCCACGCGAAGTACACGACGCCGCGCACCAGCCACCAACCCAGCGTGTACGCCAGCTGCGGGTGCAGCGTGAGCAGCGCCACGCCGCCCGCGTTGAGCAGCGCGCTGGTCGCGCTCACCAGCGTGTAGCGCGCCAGCTGCGGCGCCACCGCACCCTGGCTGCGGAAGGTGATGACCCGGTTGATGGAGTAGTTCACCACTCCGCCCAGCACGCAGCCGGCCACCGTGGCCCACACCGGGGAGATGCCTCCCCACTCCACCATGCCCAGCACCGCCACGAAGTCCACCGCCGTGGCGATGGCGCCCGCCGCCGCGTTGAAGCCGAACAGCGCCACGCCCGAGCGCTGCTTCACCGGCTTCTTGGGCGTCAGGGCCCGCACCAGCGTGCGGAAGCGCGCCAGCGCCGTGACGTTGCTCAGGACTGCCACGAACACCAGGCCCGCCACCGCCAGCCAGTGCATGGGGTGCTTCTCCGTCGGCCAGAACAGCGCCTCCAGGATGGGCGACAGCGCCGTTCCCACGCCCAGGAACAGCACCCGCTCCAGCCGCTGCATCGCGCCGTCGCGCACGCTCACGCCCAGGCCTTCACCCTTGGCGCGCACGTACGGCACCAGCGAGGAGCCCATCAGCGCACCCAGCGCGGGCAGCAGCACCCAGGTGTCCCGGTAGTACCAGGCCAGGCCCATCAGGATGGCGGAGTCCACGTACCGGTCCAGCACGGAGTCCAGCGCCGCGCCCGCGGGGTTGGCCTCCTTGCGGGTGCGCGCCACGCGGCCGTCCATCACGTCCAGCACGCCCGCCAGCAGGAACAGCCAGCCGCCCAGCGCGAACCGGCCCGCCGCCACCGCCACGCCGGACGACACGCCCAGCAGGCCCGACAGCATGGACAGCGCGTTGGCCGGAAGGCCCGAGCGCAGCAGCACCCGCCACAGCGGCTGGATGACCCAGAAGAAGTAGTGGCGCAGGAAGAAGCCCACCAGCACCGACTTGCCGCGCGTCAGTGTCTCCTCGTCTCGCGGGATGCCCTTGATGGCACAGCGGATACAGAAGAGCACCAGGCCCACGAGGAAGTACGCGACCGCGAACAGCGCGGGCGCCAGCGCGGTCCAGATGCGCGCCGAAGGGGACAGGTCGCCACTCAGCAAGGCCAGCATGTTGTCATGCACGGGTGTTCCCTCCAGACGGCAGGGTCAAGGGCGCCACTCCTGGCGCTTCCATGGCCCGTCTTGCGAAGACAGCCCTCACGACGACGAAGGCCACGACCGCCGCGATGCTTCCCGCGAGCACGTCGAGGACATAGTGGTGCGTGAGATACACGGCGGAAAAAGCGACGAGCAGCGCGAACAGGATGGTGCCCACCCGCCACGCGGGGCCCTTGTGCCAGAGGACGAGCACCATCATCAGCGGGTAGGCCGCGTGCAGCGACGGCATGGCCCCGAAGACGTTGGGGTTCTTGGCGTAGAAGTTCGCGAAGTAGTGGATGCCGAAGAAGGCATCGAAGCGCGCGGTGCCCGCCGGACTGGGCGGCGCCGACAGGTCCGCGAGTCCCGGCCCGTACTTCAGCACGTACCAGGGGGGAGCCGCGGGGTAGATCACGTAGGTGACCACGCCAATGGCGTTCACCACGAAGAAGGCCCAGCACAGCTGTTCGAAGCGCACGTCCTTCTTGAAGAAGAACAACAGCGCCACGAGGAAGACCTCGTAGAGGTAGGCCGCGTAGGCCCAGCCGCACAGCAGGTCCAACGGTGTGTTGGGGTGACGCGACCACCACTCGGGCCAGTGCGTTCCGCCCGGGGCGGGGAACAGCAGCTTCTCCAGGTTCCACAGGTCGCCGGTGTGGATGGTGCCGCGCACCCCCAGCCACAGCGCTTGGCTGTCCAGGATCATACCGGTGAGCCACAGCGGGAACGCGCCGCGGAGGAACCGCCGCGGGCCGGCGCCGGCCCAGGCCAGCACCACCAGCAGCAGGTCCGCCGCGACGTGCTCCCACCGGACGCGGCCGGTGGAGACCACCAACGTGAAGTGGCCCGCCGCCATGACGGTGACGAGCCACTTGAACGCGGAGTCGTTCTTAGCGGGCGAGCGGGAGGTCATCCCCGTAGTAGTCCAGCCCCAGGTGGGTGATGGGCTCTTCGCCCGCGACGACGCGCAGCGTGTTCTTCAGCTTGGTCAGCTGGATGAACAGGTCGTGCTCCACCGGCAGACCCGGGTGGGCCATGGGGCTCTTGAAGTAGAAGGACATCCACTCCTGGATGCCCCGCCACTCCATCCGCTTCGCCAGGTCCAGGAACAGCGCGATGTCCAGCACCAGCGGCGCCGCCAGGATGGAGTCGCGGCAGAGGAAGTTGACCTTGATCTGCATCGGGTAGCCCAGCCACCCGGTGATGTCGATGTTGTCCCAACCCTCCTTCGCGTCGCCGCGGGGCGGGTAGTAGTGGATCGACACCTTGTGCGAGTACTTGTTGTACAGCTCCGGGTACAGGTCCGGCTGCAGGATGGTGTCGAGCACGCTCGACTTGGTCACTTCCTTGGCCTTGAAGGCCTGGGGATCATCCAGCACCTCGCCGTCACGGTTGCCCAGGATGTTGGTGGAGAACCACCCCTCCAGGCCCAGCATGCGCGCCTTGAGCGCGGGCGCGATGACCGTCTTCATCATCGTCTGGCCGCTCTTGAGGTCACGGCCCGCGACGGGCACGCCCTCCAGCTTGGCCATCTCCTGCAGCGCCGGCGTGTCCACGGAGGCGTTCGGCGTCCCGTTGGCGAACGGCACGCCTTCCTTGATGGCCGCGTAGGTGTAGAGCGCCGTGGGGTTGATGTCCGGGCTGTTGGCGTCCAGCGCCTTCTCGAAGTTGGCCAGCGTCTGGAAGGCCTCCGGCAGCGGGCGGAAGGTCTCCACGCTGCTGCACACCACCATCACGGCGCGCTTGGCGTTGAGCTCCTTCTTGAAGTCCCGGATGTCCTGGCGGATGGCCTCGATGCTCTCGCGGTGCGTCTTCGTGGCCTTGATGTGGTTGGCCGCGATACGGCGCACGAACTCCGGATCATGCACGCCCGGCTTCGGCTTGATGCCCTGGAGGAAGGGCTTCACCTGCTCCAGGTGCTTGTCGGTCAGCACGCCCGAGCGCACGGCCACCTGGTAGGCGTCCTCGCTGATGATGTCCCACGCGCCGAAGACGACGTCGTCCAGCGTGGCCAGCGGCACCAGCTCGTTGAGCTTCACGGTGCGGCCGTCGGTGCGCTTGCCCAGGCGGGCCGTGCCCATCTGCGTGAGCGAGCCAATGGGGGCGCCCTTGCCCTGCCGCGCCAGCTCCACACCCGCCATCAGCGTGGTGGAAACCGCGCCCAGGCCCGGGATGAGCACCGCCAGCTTGCCCTCGGGCTTCGCGACCTTCTTCTTATTCTCCATCGTCCTGATTCCTTCGAATGGCGGGAAATCGCTCCGCCCAATGAGCGTCTCCGAGTCCGTTCCATCCGGCGCCGGCAAAAATGCCGGACGGAAGGTGGAAAATCTCGAAAGCGGATGGTTGATACTCTAAACCGTCTGTCACTTCAACGTGATGTGCGGACGGTTTGCGGCTCGTACCACGGCGGCGCTCGGCTGCATGACTCGGGCCGGGGCCTCGCTACAAGCCAGGACGAACGGCGCTGTCAGAGAAACAGCAACCATGGGGCAAAAGTCTCACCCACCACGGCGAGCTCCCTGGGGGCGCTCGCCGGGTGGGTCCAGGTGCGTCAGGTCTGAGGCTGTCCTGCTTTCACACACCCCCTGACACACGTGTCAGGATTTGAGAGCGTGGGAACCACCGGCCTTCCGGCGGCCCCGTTCGGGTTCCCGTCAGTTGTGGCGGGGGGCGCCCCGGTCGAGCTTCTGGTTGTCGCCCGGGTGGTACTTATCGCCGGTGAGGACGGCTTTCACGAACCCGACCAGCTGGACCATCTTGCTGTTGGGCGTGTCCCAGTACTCGGCCTTCTCGACGGAGACGCGCAGCAGGGCCAGGTTCGGATCATCCAGACCCTGGGGGAACCAGGCCTTGAGGGCGGGGTTCCACAGCTCCTTGGCCTTGGCCTTGTCGCGGATCAGCGCGCAGCGGCCGCTGACGGACACGTACCGGTCCCGGGTGGGGTCTGAGTAGGCGAGGCTGACGTGGTGGTCCTTCTGCACCTCGTCCACCTTGTGGGTGTGGTCGTTGGTGAAGAACCACAGCTCCCCGTCGAAGTCCTTGTCGTAGGTCCACATCGGCCGGCTGCGCAGGCTGCCGTCGGCGTCCACGGTCGTCATCATCGCGACCTTGATGCCGTGGATGAGCTTGCCCAGGTGCTCCACCACGTCCTGCGGACTCTTCGTCGTCGTCATGTGCTCGCCTCCCTTGGCGGTTGAAGGTAGGCAGCGGCCGGGCAGCGAACATCGTCCGCACCGCCGGGTCGGCACCCCGGCAGCCGGGCGTGTGATAGGGGGCGTGCCGGGCCCACTCGCTTGTTTCGTCTTTCGGAACGAGGCGCGACGGCCGGGAGCGACACGGATGCTGAAGACCGCGTGGAACGAGTGGAGCCTGAAGGCGCTGCAGCTGGAGACGGCCCTGCTGGCGCTGGAGGAGATTGAGCTGCCGGACGCGATGCACGCGCTCCAGGACGCCGCCCAGCAGAAGCTGCTGGAGCTGGCGCGGGCGTGGCAGAAGACGCAGCCCGCGAAGGAGCCGCGCGAGTGGGCGCGCGAGGAGAAGGCGGGCGGCACGCCTCGCGACGAGGAGCTGGCGGACCTGGTGAAGGGCTTCCGCGAGGACGGCAAGACGTGGACGCTCTACCGCCTCACCAGTGACAAGAAGGAAGTGGTGGAGACGGTGGTGTCCGAAGGGCGCGCGTGCATGGCGGCGGGTGGCGAGTACTACCTGGGCCAGTGGGACGCGGAGGACGGCGTGCTGGAGGTGGGGCGCGACGACGAGGCCGGCGAGCCCGGCACCGGGCTGGTGCTGGAGCCGGGCGGCGAGCTGCGCTACTCGCCGTCGCCCGACCTGTAGTCCGGGCTGATCAAGACTCGAAGAGCTTCACCATCCGCGCGCGCAGCTTCTCATCAGGGAGCCGTCCGAAGCCCGCCTTCACGTTGTCCTCCAGGTGGGCGGGGTCGGACGTGGCGGGGATGGGGCAGTTCACGGCGGGGTGGCCCAGGATGAACTTGAGGAAGAACTGGGCCCAGCTGGAGCAGTCGAACTCCGCGGCCCAGTCCGGCAGGGGGCGGCCCTTCATCTTGCGGAAGAGGTTGCCCTTGTCGAAGGGCTCCATGACGAGCACGGCCACGCCGTGCTCCTTCGCCGCGGGCAACAGGCGCGCTTCGGCGTCGCGCATCGCGAGCGAGTAGGGCAGCTGCACGAAGTCCAGCTTGCCGCCCTGGATGTGCTTCTCCAGGTCGTCGAAGGCGCTGCGCAGGTAGTGGGTGACGCCCACGTAGCGGATCTTCTTCGCGGCCTTCATCTCCCGCAGCACGGGCAGATGCACGTCCACGTCCAGCAGGTTGTGCACCTGCATCAGGTCCATGCGGCCGTGGCCCATCTTCTGGAGGGACGCTTGTATCTGCGCCGCCCCTTCCGCCTTGCCGCGCGTCCAGACCTTGGTGGCGAGGAACGGCGTCTTCTCCTGGCCGGACTGCTTCAGCAGGTCGCCCACGACGGCCTCGGAGCGGCCGTACATGGGGGACGAGTCGATGAGGCGCGCGCCCGAGTCGAAGAACTTCTGGAGGACCTGGGCCAGGGGGGCGCGTTCGTTCGCGGCGCCGCCGACGTCGAAGGTCTGCCAGGTGCCCATGCCGATGACGGGCAGGGCTTCGCCGGAGCTGGGGATGGGGCGGGTGAGCATGCGGGGACTCTGGGCC
>NZ_RAWR01000116.1:0-32023 GCF_003986945.1 Corallococcus sp. AB018
CTCCCCCCACCGCGCCGTCCGGCACGCCAGGCCCCGCGGGCGCCTGCGACGCGACCGCGGCGACTTCCGTCGCGGCCGGGGTCTCCACCTGCTCCACCACCGGCTCCTGCTCCTTCACCGGCTCAGGAACCTTCGCGGGCACCACCAGTTCCTGCCGCTTCGGGCGCGGCTTCTGCACCACCGGCTTCACGGGCTCCGGGGCCGCCTGCTTCGGCGCGCCCCCCCCCAACGGCGGCGGAGGCGGCGCGTAGGCCATCAGCACCAGCTCCGGCTCCGGCTTCTTGAGTTCGGGCGGCGGGCGGGTCGACACCATCATCACGCCCACCGCCACCGCCAATACGTGCGCCACGGTCGCGGTCAACAGGGCCCCGCTCCAGCGACCCCATCCCGCCTCCGCCGTCGCGGTCGCGGACTGGAAGAGCCCCACCGGGCTCCGCGCCGCATCCGCACGCGCGGTCACAGCTTGCGGCAGCGTCGGGGCAGCACCCAATCCGTCGTTGAAGTTGAGAATGGTTCGCATTTTCGGTCGCCGGAAGGGGATATCCCCTGACGGGTGGCAACGTCAATCTGGAGCGATGCTGAAATCATCCCGGTGCGTCACCACCGGACTGTTTCGTCGCCAAGGGCGCGATTTTCCGAGGTGCGTGACGACCCCGCTGCGTATAAAGGCCTTCCGTCGGCTCGTTTCTGTCGTCGGCCGACTGTCGCATCCCGTGCGACACGCTTAACCCCCCCATCCATGACGCCGGCCCTTCCCCACACCGGGCGTGAAGCCCCCCGCGAGAGCAGGTTCGCCCTGACGGCGGCCGTGTGCGCGGCGGTGCTGGCCGGGCTCCTGGGAATGGTGGGGCTGCCCTCGAGGTCCTCGCGCGGAGCCCACCTGGAGGCCGCGGCGTCCCGGACGCATGGGGTGTCGCGCTCGCCTTCCACCCCGAAGCTGGGGTGGGAGGAAGCGGGGCTGCTGCATGGCTTGCACGTGGCCGCCCCGCGGGCGGGCTCGCGAGATCAGGTGGATGGCGGTGGCGCCGGCCTCCGCCCCCCGACACCCTTCACGCCCCGGCCGGACACGCTGCGCGCGATCCTCGCGCGCCATGACGCGCGGATGCTGGCGCTGGCCGAGGGCCTGCTTGCCCGGGCGCTGCCCTCCCGGCTCACGCCGCTGGCGGACCGTCCCCGGATGGTGAACTGCCCGGCGCAGGGTCCGCCCGGCCAGGGCTGAGCGGTTTCTTTCGTGCCTCCTCTTTCGTTCGCGGGCCCGCGTCCGCTTCCGCCCCCCGGTGTGTCCTCTGGGAACCCGGCGGGCAGGCCGCTCCCACGACACAAACCTTCCAGCACGCGGTGCGCCCTTCGCGGCCGCGCGAGACCTTCCTCCATGTCTTCATCCCCTTCCCCCGAGCCCACCTCACCCCCGTCGCAGCAGACCCAGCAGGGCGGCTCCACCCACGATCAGTGGCAGGGCGCGCGCCTGTTGTGGAGCGGACTGCTGTGTGTGCTCATCATCGCCGGGGCCATTGCCCTCGAGCGATGCAGCTGATTCCGCCCTAACTTCCTGTGGATCCGGCCCCGCGCAGCACGGGCGGGGCCGCTCATCGCGAGCCCATCACCTCCAGAGGCGCCCCCATGCACGACGCCCACGCGTTCCTCCAAGCCCTCGCCACCGTCCTTTGTGTCGCGGCGGTCACCACGGTCCTCTTCCAGCGCCTGCGCCAGCCGGTGGTGCTGGGCTACATCCTCGCGGGCTTCATCATCGGACCGCACGTCCCCATTCCGCTGGTGGCGGACCCGGGCATCGTGCAGACGCTGTCGGAGATGGGCGTCATCCTGCTGATGTTCTCCCTGGGGCTGGAGTTCAGCCTGCGGCGGCTGTTCCAGGTGGGGCCCACCGCGGGGCTCACCGCCGTCATCCAGTGCAGCGTGATGGTGTGGCTGGGCTTCATCGTTGGCCGCGCCTTCGGCTGGACGATGCTGGAGAGCCTTTTCACCGGCTGCTGCATCGCCATCTCCAGCACCACCATCATCGCCAAGGCGTTCGACGAGCAGAACATCCGGGGTGCGCTGCGCGGCATCGTGGTGGGCATCCTCATCGTGGAGGACCTCATCGGCATCCTGCTGATGGCCATGCTCACCGCGGTGTCCACCGGCTCGGGCCTGTCCGCCTGGGACCTGGCGCTGACGGTGGGCAAGCTGGCCGCGTTCCTCGTGGGGCTGGTCGGCATTGGCTTGTTCGTCGTGCCCCGGTTGATGCGCTACATCACGAAGCTCCAGCGGCCGGAGACGACGCTCGTCAGCAGCGTGGGCATCTGCTTCGCGGGCGCGCTGCTGGCGCAGACGTTCGGCTACTCGGTGGCGCTGGGCGCGTTCCTTGCGGGCTCGCTGGTGGCGGAGTCCGGCGAGGGCAAGGAGATTGAACACCTGGTGCAGCCGGTGCGAGACCTGTTCGGCGCGGTGTTCTTCGTGTCGGTGGGCATGCTCATCGACCCGGCGCTCATCCGCGAGCACTGGGCGGCCATCGCGGTGCTCACCGGTGTGGTCGTCGTGGGGAAGATCCTCAGCGTGTCGCTGGGTGCGTTCTTCACGGGCAACGGTACGCGCACGTCCGTGCAGGCGGGCCTGAGCCTGTCCCAGATTGGCGAGTTCTCCTTCATCATCGCGGGCCTGGGCCTGTCCCTGAAGGCCACGGGCACGTTCCTCTACCCGGTGGCGGTGGCCGTGTCCGCCATCACCACGTTGACGACGCCATGGCTCATCCGCGCGTCCGGTCCCATCGCCAACTGGGTGGACCGCAAGCTGCCGGCGCCGCTGCAGACGTTCGCGTCGCTGTACGGCAGCTGGGTGGAGAACCTGCGCACGTCGCCGCGCCAGAAGACGGTGGGCGCGCGCGTGCGGCGCATGGCGCTCCTGATGCTCCTGGACGCGGCGTTCATCACCATCATCGTCATTGGCACGTCGGTGCTGCTGCCCCAGGTGACGGAGTTCATCGACGAGCGCATGGGCTGGGGCAAGACGATGACGCCGTGGATCGTCATCGGCCTGTCCACGGCGCTGGCCCTGCCCTTCTGCGTGGGCATCGTGCGGATGGGGCGGCGGCTGGGCGTGGTGCTGGCGGAGGGCGCGCTACCGGCGGCCGCCAACGGCAGGGTGGACCTGGCGGCGGCGCCTCGGCGGGTGCTGGTGGTGGCGCTCCAGTTGGCCAGCGTCTTCATGGTGGGCGTGCCGGTGCTGGCCATCACCCAACCGTTCATTCCCGGCGTGCCGGGCGCGGTGGTGCTGCTGGTGTCCCTGGGCGTGATGGGCTTCGCCTTCTGGAAGAGCGCCACGAACCTGCAGGGACACATGCGAGCGGGCGCGCAGGTCATCGTGGAGGCGCTCGCGGCCCAGTCCCACGCCAAGGGCGACGAGGACGAGCCGTCACAGGACGTGCTGCACGGCGTGCGTCAGATGCTGCCCGGCATTGGCGAACCGGAGTCGGTGGCGCTCGGCGAGTCCAGCGCGGCGGTGGGCCGGACCCTGGCGGAGCTCAACCTGCGCGGCATGACGGGGGCGACGGTGCTGGCCATCCGGCGGGGCGAAGCAGGCGTGCTGGTGCCCACCGCGCAGGAGGTGCTGCGCGCGGGTGACATCCTCGCGCTCGCGGGGACTCATGAGGCCATCGACGCGGCGAAGGGCGTGCTCGGCTGAGGCAGGGCACCGGATGCAATGGGGGACGCGGCCGTCCGTAGCAAGGGCATGCCGCTCCCCTTCCGCGTTCCGGAGGTTCCCGCCATGCGCCGCCCGTTCCTGCCCACCCTGTTGCTCGCCTGCTCGCTGGCCTTGCCTGCCCTGGCGGCGGAGCCGGCGAAGAAGCCGGCCAAGGCTCCCGCCAAGACCATCTGCGTCAACGTCAAGGACGGGAGCAAGGCGGTCCAGGGGACGAACCTGGTCATCGAGCCCGGGGAGAAGATCAAGGACGCGGTCGCCGTGGATGGCGACGTCATCGTGAAGAAGGGCGCGGTGGTGGACAACGACGTGGCCGCCATCCGGGGCCGCGTCATCCTGGAGCCCGGTGCCAAGGTGAAGGGCGACGTGGTGTCCATCGGCGGCGAGGTGCGGGTGCCCGCGGGCGCGCACGTCGACGGGAACGCGACGGCGCTGGGCGGCAAGCTCGTCCTGGACAAGAAAGAGGACGTGGGCGGGGAGCAGAACTCCTTGTCCCTGGTCTTCAACGGCGACGACCTGGTGAAGGAGTTCATCGGCAAGGCGCTCGACGAGGATGCCGGCAAGTGCCACATCCTCGACGACGACGATGATGACGACAAGGACGTCTGAGCCGACCTTCACCGTGTCAGGCGGCCCCCGTCACTTCCATTCTGGCGGGGGCTTTCGCGTGGCGCGGCGGCGCGAGCGAGGTTGCAGGTGTACTTCGTCCCCCCGGCAGACGCGTACCCGCAGGAAGCGCTGGAGCTGATCCAGGGCCAGGTCGTGGTCCTTGTCGCTCTCCGCGCAGCAGCAGTCGCTGAGCACGGTGATCTTGTACTCATGCATGTGCGCGTCGTGGGCGCTGAAGAAGACGCACAGGTTGGTGGCGATGCCCGCGAGCAGCAGCTTCTTCGTGCCCAGATGCTCCAGCAGGGGCACCAGCGACGTGGCGAAGAAGGCCGAGTGCTTGGGCTTGAGGATGAAGTAGTCGTCCGGCCGGGGCTTGAGCGCGCGGGCGACCCGCTGGCCCCGGCTGTCCTTCCGGGTGCAGTGTTTGTAGACGTCCGTGAAGCTGCTGCGCCACAGGTCGAAGTTGTCGTTGACGTAGATGACCGGGACGCCCGCCTTGCGCATCCTTTCGGCGAAGGGGCCCAGGCGCTCCACCATGCGCAGCGCCCAGGGCAGGACGTTCTCCCCGCCCGGGAACTCCAGGTCGTTGATGACGTCGATGATGAGCAGCGCGGTGTCATGCCGCCGCTCATGCGGCGTGCGCGTCTGCTTCCGGACCGCCTGGCGCGGTTTCGCCACGTCCACCTCCCCGTGGCGAAACGCTAATCATCCTGTGGCCGAACACCCAGGTGCCGCGCGCGGAGGGTTACCGCCGGGACCGGCGGGGCCTCCACACGAGCCCGGAGAGCAGCCACCAGGCCAGGACGCCTGGGAGCGCGCTGGCGCCGGCACTGCACCCGCCGGATTCATCCTCCATGTGCACGGGCATCGTGCCGCCATCCTTCGCGGAGCCTGCGTCCACGACTGCTCCGGCGTCCACCAGGGTTCCCGCATCCTCCACGGTCCCTGCATCCTCGATGGCCCCCGCGTCTTCGATAGTTCCCGCATCCTCGAGGGTTCCCGCGTCTTCGACAGTCCCGGCATCCTCGAGGGTTCCCGCATCCATTTCCGGTCCGCCGTCGACGCCGCCGTCATTGGCAGGCTCCTCCGGCACTTCGTCCTCTTCCGTGCGGGCATGGACGGTGACCACGGGGAAGTCCTGCGTCGGCGTGAACGTGAAGGACGCATGTTCGACGTCCGCATCCGCGTCCTGCGCCGCGCCCAGCGTCACGAATTGGGGAACGCTCCAGTTCTCGATCGTGAACCGAAGCGAGGCGCCGTCCACCACGGAGAGGTCGCCATCGCCACCCTGCACTGCCACCTTGACCCAGACGTCCACGGCGGGAGGCATCGCCAGGGACACCATGACCGTCTGGGTTCCGCCCTCCGGGATGACGAGGTCCGACGGCGACACGATCAAGGCCTGGCCTCCTGGCACCGGAGTGATCCGGTTGATTCCGCCGTAATAGCTCAGCACGTACAGCGCCCCGTCCGGTCCCTCGTTCACGTCGACGAAGCCGCCGCCTGTCTCATAGTTCATGATGACGTCTTCATTGGCCATGGAGCCGTCCGCCGCGAACCGGATCCGATGAAGCATTCCGCGGAAGTCCGTGTACAAGTAGTTGCCGGAGTAGCTCGTGGGGAAGCGCGTCCCTGTATAGAACATGCCTCCCATGACGAACTCGCCCTGGGGCCATCGCCTGAGCTGACCACCGCCGCTCACCGCATCCGGCTCAGGCTGATCCACGGTAAATGACTGCGGAGACGGATGCCCCGTGACATAGAAATCACCGTTGAAGCTGGGCTCCTCCACATCCCGAATCAGGATCCGCGTCCCTTTGCGGTACCAATAGGAATCCACGGAGTCGCCCAGCAGCGTGAAGGTCGCAACGCCGTTCTGCCGCACCGCACCTGTCGACGTGAGCGGAGAGTCATCAAAGTTGGCGGGGATGTATGAATAAACGGGCGAAAGGTAGCCCGCGGGGCGCCTGTAGTTGTAGTGGGGCCACCCTCCATGATCGCCCGGACTCACGCTGAAGATCTGAAGATTCTCCGGACTTGAGGCATTGGCCCACAGGCGGCCGGTTCCCGGCTGGAAGACCAACCCGTAGAGATTGCAGAAGCCCTGCGCCCAGATGCTGTCCACGTTGGGGCCCGGTCCATCGTAGAAGGGGTTGTCGGTAGGCACGGTGCCATCCGGGCGCACGCGGTGGATCTTTCCCGCCGCGCTCGTCAAGACATCTTCGCCCCGGCTGCCGTGGAGATTTCCCACCCCGAAGTACAGCATGCCATCCGGACCGAAGGTCATGCCGCCGCCGTCGTAGTCGAGCACTCCCGCCTGGAGCCCGTCCACGATGACGGTGCGATTCACGCCGACGCCACCGACGTCGGTGTACCGGAAGATCTGCAACGTGTAGCCCGGCATCGCCGCGAAGAAATAGACGTAGTGGTTGTTCGCGAAGTCCGGATCGAAGGCCATGCCCAGGAGGCCTTGCTGATCGTGCCCCTGGGTGAACGACTCGGAGATGAAGGGGGTGGGCTGCAACACCCCGTTCACCACGACGAGGACCTTTCCCCTCATCGTCGTCACGAACAGGCGGCCAGAGCCGTCCGGAACCCATCCCATCCGGGTGGCATCGTTGTCGCTGAAGATCACCCAGTTATCGATGATCTCAAGGTCACGAGCAGTCTCGACAGGTTGGGAATAGACGGGGAAGGCAGTCAGCAATGCCAGGGCAAGCCAGGCGGCAATGGATCGCATATCGAGCACGCTAGCGTGCCTTCCCGTCTGTCCGTCAGTCTTTTCCTTCCAGTTCTGGATTCAGCTCCGCCGGGCGCGGCGAGGCCTCCACAGAAGACCCGCGAGCAACCACCCGCCCAGGACACCCGGAAGCGCGGTGGCGCCAGCACTGCATCCGCCGGATTCATCCTCCTTGGGGCCCGTCACCGTGCCGCCATCCTGCTGGGTGCCCGCGTCCGCGACGGAGCCACCGTCCGTTCCGGTCCCCGCATCCGTATTGGCCCCGGCATCCGTCTGGGCGCCAGCATCCACGACGCTGCCCGCATCGGTGCCGGCGTCGGGGATTCCTGACGCTCGGACCTGGAGCTGGAACGTCTGGACTGCATCCGGAAGCTGTCCATTGCTGGCGCGCACGGAGACGGTCACGGTCGCTTCGGTCGCGGGCGTCCAGGACAGCCGTCCGCTGACCGGGTCCAGCGTCATGCCTTGCGGCCCCTGCACCAGCGTCAGCAGCGGCTCGGGCTTCCCGAACGCCGTGACCGTGTACGCATAGGGCTTCCCCACGGTCGCCTGCGTCACGGGCGCGGAGGTGATGGTAGGCACTCCAGCCACGTCCCTGGCGATGACGTTGACCACCCGCGAGGTGAGTCCCGGAGACGACACCGTCAACAAGGCCACGTCGTCCTCGCTGTCCGTGTCGCGCGCGGTCGCCACCGTGACGGTCTTCGCCGCAGTTCCGTCCTCGGGCGTGAAGGTCAGGGAGGCGCCGCCGGTGACGGTCACATCCGCGCTCCCCGAAGTGCGGGACACGGTGACCGTCACGGGAGACGTAGGCACGTAGGTCAGGCCGACGGTGAAGGTGCCGCCCATTCCCTCATCCAGATCGAATGACGTGGTGGAGAGCTTGAGCGCCTGGACTTCATCCTCCTCGGTGCGCACGTGGATCTCCACGCCGGGAACGCCAGCCGGAAAGCCCTGGTCCATGGTGACGAAGAACGTGGCGTGGTCGACCTCCGAGTCCGCGTCATGGGCCGCGCTGAGGGTGACGAACTGCGGGACGCTCCAGTTGGTCGCGTCGAAGAGCATTGGCTGCCCGGCGGACACCCGGATGTCCGAGTCCTCTTCACGCCTCACGAGGGCCACATACGTCGGGGTCGTGGGAGGCATGGCCAGGGAGACCATGAGGGTCTTCGACCCTCCTTCGGGGACGACCAGATCTTGAGTGGAGACGATCACGCCCTGGCCCACGGGCAGCGGAGTGATCCGGAAGATCGTGCTGTAGAAGGATGAGACATACAGCGCGCCATCCGGTCCCACCGCGACGTCGGTGAAATTCGACTCGTGGACGTAGTTCACCACGAGCTCCACCTTTTTCACGGAGCCATCCGCTCCCAGGTCCACCCGGTGGAGGTACCCACCGAAGTCGGCGAAGAAGTAATCGCCCTGGTACTCGGAGGAAAATCGTGAGCCTGCGTAGAACACACCACCGACCACGGCATCGCCCATCTGGTCTGTCTGCAGGCCACCGCCACCGCTCACCGCATCCGGACCGGGCTGATCCACCGTGAACGACAGGGGCGTCGGAAAGCCGGTGATGTAGCCGACTCCATTGAAGCTGGGGTCTGCCACATCCCGCAGATGGACCTTCTTGCCCTTGCGCAGAGAGGAGACCGGATAGGTGCCCTCCACGGTGAAGGTCGCGACCCCGCCCTTGCGCACGGCTCCTGTCGACGTGAAGGAGTACACGTCCCACAGCCCTGGCGTATAGGCGACGAGTGGCGACAGGAATCCCTGGGGCTGGTTGTTCTCATACTGCCACCAGCCCGCATGGTCACCCCGCCCCACGCTGAAGATCTGCTCGGCGATGTTCCCGGCAACGTTGGCCCAAAGCTTCCCGGTTCCAGGCTGGAAGCGGATCCGGAAGGGATTGCGGAAGCCTCGGGCCCAGATGAGATCGTTGTTCGGCCCCCAGTCATCGTAGAAGGGGTTGTCCGTGGGAATGCTTCCGTCCTTGTGGACGCGGAGGATCTTCGACGACATCAGGGACAGGTCATCATTGGTCCCTGCGTAGATGTCTCCATCCCCCACTCCAAAATACAGGAGCCCATCCGGACCGAAGGCCAGACCTCCGCCATTGTGGCTCTTGTTTTGCGGGATGTTGTCCACGATGACGGTCCGGTTGACACCCACACCGCCAGCCTCCGTGAACCGCAGAATCTGCGCCATGTAGCGGGTGACACCCCCTACGTCGATGTTCGGCTGACTGGCGAAGACGTAGACGTAGCGGTTGGTCGCGAAGTCCGGATCGAAGGCAAGGCTTTGCAGGCCCTGCTCTCCATCCGTTGCCACCTGCTCATCGATGAATGGCGTAGGCTGGAGCGCGCCGTTCTGGATGATCCGGACCTTCCCTCCCTTGATCACCACGAACAGGCGGTTGGAACCGTCCGGAGCCCAGACCAGTCCGGATGCATTCTCAATCTCCTGTGTCTCGATGAACTTCGCGACTTCGACGCCATAGGCGCCATTGGGGGTAGGAATATAGACCTGGGCCTGGGCGGTGAAGGCCGCAAGACATGCAAGAAACACCAAGGAATAGACTGAACGCATGGCAGACACGCTACCATCCATCCCTTCCTCAGGGTCTGGGCTTCACGCCCCAGATGCCTACCTTGCCGTCGTCCATGCCCCAGCTCACGAAGCGTCCGTCGGGGGAGAAGTTCGCGGTGCTGCCCTGCATGTCATCCAGGTCCGAATAGGCGAAGACGTCCCGGCCCTCGCGGACATCGATGACCACGAACGCGCTCGTGTCCGCGCTCGCAGCCAGTAGAGAGCCATCGGAGTTGAACTCCATCTGCAGCGCACCGGAGCCTGGAGCCTCGAGGGTCCGAAGCGTTGCCAGTCCGGGGAGGCCCAGGAAGAACAACTGGCCACCGGTATTCGAGGCGACCAGCGACTCTCCAGACGGCGTGAACGCCACGTTCCAGATCCACTGGGCATCGAGCGCACGGGTCCCCACGGGCTTGCCGGTTCTCGCATCCCAGAGGCGAACGGAACCGCGCGTCGCGGCGCCCTCCTGCTCCTCGGCGGCGCCCGCGGCCGCGAACCGGCCATCCGGCGACAGCGCGCAGCCATAGAGGTAGGCAGGATCCTCCAGCCGCCACACGAGCCAGTTGCGCTCCAGGTCCCAGAGCATGACACGCCCCTGGCCGGCGGTGAGCAGCAGGCGGGTTCCGTCCGAGGACAGACACGCGCTGGAGACGGAACCACCGGTCTCCACCGAGGACAGCAGCGTGCCGTCGGTGACGGACCAGGTCCGGAGGGTGCCGCGAACCGTCACGGACAGGAGGCGCTGGGAGCCAGGGAGGAACCACGCGGCCACGCAGCGGGAAACGGAGTGCGCGAAGAGCGGAGTCGTCTCTTCCGAGTGCAGGTCCCACCAGCGCAACGGTGTCCCGCCCTGCTTCTGGACGGACAGCAGATAACGCGACGACGCATCCCACCCCAGCCACTGCCACCGTGTGTACGGCGACAGCTCCGGCTCCCCCAGCGTCCGCAGCAGGGACAAGTGTTTCGCGGTGTCAGGGGTCAGCATCAAGACGCTCCAAGCGGTTCCAGCAACCCGACCCGTTGCAACTGGTCCCGCACCTCTTCCGCGAGCGCGACATGATCCGGCCTGGTCAGCGTGAATCGTTCCGGGGTCAGGATGACGAGGGTGCCTCGGTCCTCAACGGGTTCGACTCGCACGGGGCCGGGAAGATGCGGCACCGGACCTCGGTCCCGGGAGAAGTACGTCATCCATCCGATGAACGTGCCTGCGTCGCCTGACTCAGACACCGAGTCCCGGTGCGCGTCGGAAGTGACGATGCCCCATTCAGGCTCCCAGGCCAGCACCATCGCCTTCAGCACCAGGGACGCTCTCTGCTGGGAGAGGAGCCTTGGCGCAGAGGGGGTCCAAACGCAAAGGTCCACGGCACCCGGCACCGGAGCCCCGCAGGAGAAGTTGACGACGCTGCTGTCGTCAGCACTCCCGTTCCAGGCGGCGAAGGAGATTTCGCCTTCGCCTATCTGGTACTTCGTCTTCTTGAGCAGTTGCTGAAGCGAAAGGGCATCTGGACTGATCCGGCTGTTGAGCGCCGGCTCCCGGGAGCGGGCCTGCTCGTACCAATTCGCGAGGATCGGGTCTGTGGAAGCCAACCGCTGGAACAGGGCTTCGGCCCGCCGAGCATGGGTCTCCAGCGGCTCGGGCCTTCCGGGCCAGTACACCCCTGCGTAGTAGGTTTCAGTCATCAGCCGTGAAGACGTTCAGCGCGGAGAAGTGAAGTGGACGGGAATCCGCCCCAGACCGTTTCTCTTGAAAAGCGCTCGTACGTAGTCCGCGACCTTGCGCTCCGCGAAGTGCCATTCCAGGGGAACTCCACGGGCAACGCGCTGCTGTCGCTTCGCCTGTCGGACCATGTCCGTGAATCCCTCGAGCCATCCGCCCTGCTCCACGGCCATCTCGAGGAACTTCTCATAGCCCGGGCCTTTGGCCTCCAGCAACACGCCATTGGTGAACCCGTCGAACTTGACGCTGTCGACTTCGTAGACCAGTCCCTCCGCGGCGTTGGTGATCTGGGACTGGTACTTCCGGGCCGCATCCTCCATGTGCTCGGTCGCGGGCCGCCACTTCCCCGGTCCACCGGAAGAGGAAGCCCCACCGCCTGGGGCATTCGACTTCAACAGGATGACGGCCGCCCCAGGAGCTCCACTCAAGACCGTCGTCGCGCGTCCCACTGGGACCGAGACGAGGTCCAGCATCAGCGCGCCCTCCGCGGACAGTGAGAGCATCGGCGCGGAGACCTCCGCGCCCACGGCCAGCCCCTTCAGCGAGCGCGTCGTTGCAGAGGCCGTTCCCCACAGTGCGACGACATTCGTCGTCAGCCGTGCGGTCTCGCGGATCTGCTCGCCGCGCGTCATGTGCTGGAATCGTTCCCAATAGGCGGGAGAGTTCGTGATGAGGGCCACGATCCCCGCCGGCAGGTTTCGCAGCCCAGCGATGCTGTCCGTCGGGCGCGACAACAGCTGACCCAACGCGTGGTACAGCTCCACGAAGGCGTCCTCGGCGCCATCCAGTGAGCGGCTGATGACATCCGCGTCGTCGTACACCTCGGCCAGGGGTCTCGGGTCCACGGCGCGCAGCTGCGCGTCGACATGGCGGAAGACTCCGCCACGGCCGCTGTAAAAGCGGCCCAACTCGAAGTTCCCTGCGCGGAAGGCTCCGTCCCTCCACTTCACCTCCGAAACCTTCTGTTGCGTCCTGCCATCCAGCGCCCAGGCGAGATATCCGTCCGGCCGAAGCACCGCCACCTGCTCGCGGGCGAAGCGTTCCACCCGCCGCGCCAGCTCCTCACGCGACACGTCGCCGTCCGCCAGCACCTCGCGCATCAGGAAGCCCGCGGCCATCCGCGGAGGGAAGGAGCCCAACGTCACGGGTGTCTCCGTCAGCCGTTCGAGCACTCCCACTGCGTCCTCGGGTGTAAAGGGATTGCGGCGAGTGGGCAGCTCGTCCACATCCTCCAGCCCGGCGTGAATCAGCACCTCCTCGAACGCATCCGGCCGGAGGAACTGCGTGCTTCCTCTTCCGGAGGCAGCCTCCACCCCGGCACAGCCACTGCAGAACAGAGCCACGAGTACCGCGATGACCGCCAGGCGCATGGGCCCACTCTAGACCGCCGGTACAATGGTGGGCCCCCAACGACTCGCGCCTCACGCTGCGTCAAGCCAGGCCGCGCGCTGGGGGGCTTGAGTCGGAGCGATCCGGCGGCCTAAGACGCGGCCTCCCCGTCCAGGGGACCCTTTTCAAGGAACACCATGCTCAAGAAGATTGCCATTGGCGTCGTTGCCGCGCTCGTGCTGCTCGCAGGCTTCATCGCCACCCGCCCCGATTCCTACACCGTCACGCGCACAACCACGGTGGCGGGTACGCCCGACATCGCGTTCGGTCTGGTCAATGACTTCCACCAGTGGAACCAGTGGTCCCCCTGGGACAACCTCGACCCGAGCATGAAGAAGACCTTTGGCGGCGCGGAGTCGGGCGTTGGCGCCACCTATGGGTGGGTGGGCAACAACGACGTGGGTGAGGGCCGCATGACCATCCTGGAGGCCACCGCCAACGCGGCCGTCCGCATCAAGCTGGAGTTCATCAAGCCCTTCGAAGACAGCAGCATCACCACCTTCACGTTCAAGCCCGCCGACGACGGCACCACCGTCACCTGGACCATGGCCGGCAACCACAACTTCATGAGCAAGGCGATGTGCCTCGTCATGGACATGGACCAGATGATCGGCAAGGACTTCGAGAAAGGCCTCGCCAGCATGAAGACCGCCACCCAGGCCGAGGCCACGAAGCGCGCGGAGGCCGAAGCCGCCCGCAAGGTCGCCGAGGCCAAGGCCGCCGAGGAGGCCGCAGCCGCAGCCGCTGCCGCCGCTGCCGCGCCCGCGGCAGGCACGCCCGCCGTCGCCACGCCCACTCCGTAGTCCACGGCCACCACCTCGTGGCCAACGGCCCCTCGCGCCTCCCAGGCCCGAGGGGCCTTCTTGTTCACGGCGGATCGATCACAACCGCCAGCGCTGGGGAACGGGCTCCCGAGCCAGCCCCAGGCTCCTGCGATTGACCAGGCGATTGCGCGGATCCACCGCGACCTGCTGGACCTTCC
Organism: Corallococcus sp. AB018; assembly: GCF_003986945.1. NCBI lineage: Bacteria > Pseudomonadati > Myxococcota > Myxococcia > Myxococcales > Myxococcaceae > Corallococcus > Corallococcus sp. AB018. The sequence continues at coordinate 13,720 of NZ_RAWR01000116.1, forward strand.
ACGGCAGCCCCTTCACCGTGAACCCCGCCGTCGCGGACTCCGGGGCCAGCCCGTAGGAGACCGTTACCCGCCGTCGCTCCTCCGGCACCGCCCCCTGAAGCTCCAACTCCACCTCGCAGGGATACACCTTCCCGGTCTCCGTCCGCTGCGTCACCCTTAACGTCAACGAGTCCCCCTGGCTCCACTCCACCTGGAAGTACGGCCAGTCCGGCTCCCCTTCCCCATCCACCCAGGTGTCGAAGTAGAGCCGCAGGTTCCTTCCTGAAGCGCCTTCGAGCGCCTGGCGCAGGTCCTCGATGCTCCGGACTCCCGGCTCCGCCAGGAACGCCTGGAGCCCCGTCAGCACCTGCTCGCGACCCAGCAGGGATTCCAGTTGAACCAGGAGGATCAGCGGGCCCGTACCGTAGATGTCATTCACGAAGGAGAGGAAGGACGGCTTGGGCGTGTCTCGTGGACGCAGATGGTAGGAGGCCGTCCGCGCCAGCCGGTCCCAGTACGCCAGCGTGACCGCGGCGTCTTCACCCCGGTGCTCGTCCTCGAAGACATACGTGAGGTACTCCGCCACCGCTTCCTTCCACGGGTAGTCCTCCGCGCTCGCCAGCGTCGTCCGGTCACCGGCCCACTGGTGCACGATTTCATGCATCAACGTGTGCATCGTCACGTTGGCGTAGGGCCCGCCCATCCATGGCAGGTCGTCGCGCAGCACGATGTTGGCCGGGTGCTCCATGCCCAACCAGTCCGTGCGCCCGCTGGCCACGCGCAGCTCGGGGCCATAGGGCAGCGGCCCGAAGCGGGCCGTCATCCGCGCCAGGAACTCCGCCACCGCGCCCGCGTCAATCGCCGGCCCGAGCAGTCCCCCTGGCGGCTCATACAGCTCCACGCACCCCACGTCCGTGTCCACCAGCCGCGTGCGCTCCCACGCCGGATGCGAAGCGACCATGAAGGCGGAGTACGTGGGGGCTCGCGTCCCCAGGAGCTCGCAGCGCGTATGTGTTTCATCTCTCCGAGACAGGTTCCCCGGACACAGCACCCCGTCACCGGGCGCGTGCGTGATGTCGAAGGTGAAGTGCGCCAGCCTCCCGGGCGCAGTGTCACACGGCCCGAAGAGGTCGCAGGACTCCAACCAGCCCAGCAGATACGTGAAGGGACGGCCCTGCGCATCCAACCGCCGTGAGAACCCCACCTGCGTGTACGGCACGGTGGACTCCGGCACACGCAGCCGGCTGTCGAGCCACAACGGCCCCTCCAGCGGCGCAACGCCGCAAACCTCCATCCGACCGTCCGCGAGGCGGAAGCTCTCGGGAGGCGCACCGCCCCACCGCACGTCCGTCACCTCCGCGCGAGCTGGAAGGGACACGCAGCCCCGCGCGCCAGCCTCCACGTCCAACCACAGCCGGGACGACGCCTCCCCCGTGGTGAGGTCGAATGCGAAATCGTAGCGCTCCACCGTGGACGCCAGCACCACCCCGCCCGCGTCCGGTGACTCCAGGGGCGGATCGTCGGACTCGCAACCCGTCACGCCCAGGACGAAGCACGACAGCGTGAAGCATCGGATCCAGCTCAGGAGCACGACACGGATACGGCCCCGGGCGCTCCGTTGGGTCGTAATGAAAAAGAAAGAGGAGCGGCCATCACTCCGGCCGCCCCTCCCCTATCTCAAGTCCTCACCCTACTTCGTGAAGGTGATGGGCCCCGAGGACAGCGTGGTGTTGTTCGCGCCGTCCACCGCGCGCACGCGCCACGTGTGCGAGCCCGTGGACAGACCGTTCAGCGTCGTCTGCTCCGTGCCCACGCCGTACACCTCGAACTCCCACAGCGAGTAGCCGTACGCCGTCGCGCGCTGCACGCCGCGCATGCGCACGTAGCGGCCCACGCCGGCCACCGTCCAGTCGTCGATGCCGCCGTCGCCGGTGTCCACCGTCCGCAGCGCCGTCCAGTTGGTGGAGCCGTCCAGCGACGACTCCAGCACATAGCGGCGGCCGTAGGCGGCCTCCCAGTTCAGCACGATGCGCTTGAGCGAGTAGATGGCCCCCAGGTCGACGGTGATGGACTCCGTGTCACCCGTGGTCGCCGTGCCCACGCTGGACCAACGCGTCGCCAGGCTGCCATCCACCGCGTCGTTCGCGCTGCCGAACTCCACGGACGTGGCGTAGGCATTCTTCCCCCGCGCCAGGTTCGTGCCCGCCGGCACCGGCGTGCTGCGCAGGATGGAGGGGGTGCGGTCCGTGCCGTCCACGATGAGGACGTACTCCGCCACGCCCGCGCCCACGTCCGTCGTCTGCTCCCAGATGAAGCGCGTGGACGTGCCCGGCACCGACTGCCCGGCCGACGGCGACAGCGCCGCGAAGGCCGCGGGCGGCGTCGTGTCGTTCAGCGTGAAGGTGAACGTCGCGGACTGCGTGACGCCGTTCGCCCAGTTGAACGCCTTCACGAACCAGGTGTGCACCCCGTTCGCCAGCTTCAGTCCGTCCAGCGCCGCCGACGGCGTCTTGGTGATGGCCACCGGCATCGCGCCGCCGTCCAGGTACACCTCGTAACGCTGGATGCCCGTCTGAGGGTCGCTGCTGGCCGCCCAGGTGAACGCCGGACGCGTGCCGGTGATGACCAGGTTGTTTGACGGCGTCAGCAGGTTGAACGCCACGGGAGGCGTCGCGTCCGTCAGGCCGAAGCCCTGGATGCCCGCGCCGTACTGGTACAGCGGGTTGCCGTACGTGGGCGGCACCGGCTGGCCCGCCGCGATCTTCTGGCGGATGGCCGTGCGCTCCGCGTCCGTCGCGCCCAGGTCGAACGGCAGGTCCCACTTCTCCAGCTGGTTGTTCTCCACGTCCGTGCCTATCTGGTTCATGCCGCGCGGCAGCTGCCAGGGCGTCTTGCCCCGAGGCAGCACGTCACCGAACAGCACGTCCGCCACCGCGTAGCCGCCCATGTCGCCGGGGCGGTACGCCAGCATCAGCGCGTTGGAGAGGGGAACCACGTTCGTCAGCACGTACGGACGCGGGCTGATCAACACCACCGTCGTGGGGATGCCCCGCGACTTGAAGCTGTTGATGATGCCGTACTGGTCGCCCCACTTCGCGTCGTGGGTAGGGCCAATCGGGTCGCCCGGCAGGTACGGCTTCTCCTTGTCCCACTCCGTGCCGTGGGTGAAGTAGCTCTCGCCCACCACCACGATGGCCGCGTCCGGCGTCACGCCCGCGGGGGCGTTGTCCTTGTAGACCGTGAGCCCCGCGGCCTCCGCGCGCGCCTTCACCGCCGCGTAGATGGTCGGGTCGCCGAACTCGTTGCCGTGGAAGTCCGAACGCCAGGTCACCATGCAGGACATGTCGTCCGCGCGCGGGCCCGCGATGACCAGCTTGCCGCCCGCCGGCAGGCGGATGGGCAGCGCGCCATCGTTCTTGAGCAGCGTCATGGCCTCCTGGGAGGCGCGGCGCACCGCCGCCTTGCTGTCCGCGGTGTGCCACTGGGACGTGCCGGCCGGGCCCTGCTTGTACGGATCCTCGAAGATGCCCAGGCGGAACTTCAGGTCCAGGATGCGGCGCACGGAGTCGTTGATGCGCGCGACGGGGACTTCGTTCTCGAAGTTGGCCATGGCCTGCGGCGTCGCGCCGCCCATCACGTCCGAGCCCGCCGTGGCGGAGCGCACCCACGAACCCGACGGCAGCCAGTCCGAGCAGATGACGCCGTCGTACTTCAGCTGGTTGCGCAGGTAGTTGAGGATGCCCGGGTTGTCACCCGCCCCGTAGCCCTCCGGCCCCAGCAGCCAGCTGCCCGCGTAGCCCGGCATGATGCCGCTGGTGCCCGCCTCGATGGCCGCGTGCCACGGACGCATGTGGTAGTGGATGGTGGTGCCGTCGTAGGTGATGCCCGCCTCACCGCCAGCGCCCTGCCCCGGCCAGTGCTTCGTCGTCACCCAGATGGAGCTCGGGTTCACCTCCGGACCGCCCTGGAGGCCCGCGATGAGCGCGCGGGTGATGCCCGCCGCCAGGTCCGCGTCCTCGCCGTTGCCTTCCTGCGTGCGCGGATACAGGACCTTGGTGTTCACCTCCGCCAGCGGAGACAGCGTGCCGCGGCTGCCAATGGCCAGCTGCTCGCGGCGCTGGATGTCACCCATCTCGTAGATGGTGTCCAGGTCGCGCGTGGCCGCCAGCGCCGGCTGCGTGGGCCAGCTCGTCTTGTAGCCGTGGATGGAGTCACCCGCGTCGATGTGCGGGATGCCCAGACGCGTGGCCGCGGACGCCTTCTGGAACATGGGGATGTCCGTGGGCGACAGGGGCCCCATCTGGAAGCCGGCTTCCGGGTACGTCTTGGCGTCGTAGAACATCTGCAGCGCCTTCTCGCGCAGCGTCATGCGGCCCAGCAGGTCGTTCACGCGCACGGAGATGGGGTTGTGCCAGTCCTCGTACGGCTCAATCGTCCCGTTCTTGTTCAGGTCGCGCACGCCGTTGACGAGGTTGACGCCGTCCGCCTGCGTCTCCACCACCGGCAGGTACACGCTGAAGTTGCCGATGTCCGAGCGCGACGTGGTGCCACCCGACAGCGTGGCCACCACGTACCACTTGTACGTCCACCGGTCCGGCAGGTCCTCCGTGAAGGTGAAGGACGTGCCCGTCTGCGACGCCACCTGCGTGTAGCGATCCAACAGGTTGCCCGCCGCCATCCAGTCGTAGTCGTTGCGCGTGAGGTTGACGTAGACCTTGTAGTTCGTCGCGCCCGTCACCGTGGCCCACGACAGCGTGGGACGGCGGGACGCGGTGATCATCGCGTTGTTGCCCGGCGCGGACAGCCGGAACGCACCGGCAACAGCCAGCGGCGCGGGCGCCACGTACGGGTCCGGGATGATGGTGGGGTCGCGAGGGTCCGTGGGGCCATTGCCCGTGGAGAAGATCTCCACGTTCCAGTCCGCGCCCTGCACCGCCAGCGCCGTGACGGACTGCGCGCGCTGCTGCACGCCGTTGTAGTCCACCACCGCCAGGCGGATGTCCGTGTTGGGCTGCGTGGGGGAGAACTGGTTCTTCGACAGCGTCACCGTCGTGTTGGGCGGGAACGTGAGCTGGTAGGTGAAGGGCCCGGGCGGGTTGCGCACGGACGGCGTGGTGTTGCCCTCCTCCGGCACCGGCGTCACCGACAGCGGCGCGGGCGATACGTTGATCTTCGCGTACGCCAGCTCCGGGAAGTTCAGCTTGATGGTCTGGTTGGTGGTCTGAGTGGGCGGCGGCGTGGTGCCCCCGTTCTGGTAGACCTCGAAGGACCACAGCGAGTAGCCGTAGCCCGTGCCGCGCTCCGTGCCGCGCATGCGGATGTAGCGGTACGTGCCCGACACGGGGATCTCCCGGCGGCCGATGGCGCCGTTGGTCACCGTGTTGAGCGTCGTCCAACTGGTGTCGTTGTTGGAGCCGTCAATCGTGTACGTCTTGCCGTACGCGCCCTCCCAGTCCAGCACCACCTTGCCCACCACCTGGGACGACCCCAGGTCCACGCGGATCCACTGCGGATCCACGCCCTGCGCGGAGGCCCAACGGGTGTTGATGTCGTTGTCGAACGAGAAGCCCGGCTGGAGCCCCGCGGCGTCCGCCTCCACGCTGGACGCGGTGGCCGGACGGTTGCGCGCCAGGTCCGTGTTGGTGGGAGGCGGCGTACCGCCCGTCTCATAGACGGCGAACTCCCACAGCGAATAGCCATACGCGGGCAGCGCGCGGGTGACGCCCTGCATGCGGACGTAGCGGCCGGTGGTGCCAGCCGGCAGGGACAGGTCGTCCGTCGCGCCGTCGCCGGTGTTCACCGTCAGCGCGTCGGTGAAGGTGGTGTTGTTGGTGGAGACCTGGATTTTGTAGACCGTGGCGTAGGCCGGCTCCCAGGTGAGCACCACGCGCGAAATGGTGCGCGTCTGGCCCAGGTCCACGGTGATCCATTCGTTCGCCGTGAAGCCGCTGGCCCAGCGGGTGCCACCGTCGCCGTCCACCGCGTACTGGCCCAGGAATGGAGCCTCCGCGGAAGAGGTATAGGTGGTCTTGTTCAGCGCGACGTTCGTCTGCGCGCGGGCGTCGGACGCGCCCAGGAGGGACACCAGCATGAGCACCGTCGCGAAGGCCTGTAATAGCCAGACGCGCGGTGCTTCACGGAGACATGGGCTTGCGCCCCTGCTTGACAATTGCGGCAAGGATTCAGACATTGGGGGACGACTCCTTGGGTAGGAACACCGTGACGCGCGTTCGCACGCACCGCCAGGACGCGCGGCGGACGCAAGGGGACTGCCCGGCTGAAACAACTGCAGCCCTGCCCTGGCGACACCGCACGCGGGGGCGTGACGGCGGCGTCAAGACAAGGCTCGGGCGCTCCGGCTGTCACACGGCGACAGCCGGCCCGCCCTTCCTGGCACTGCGTTCCTGCCTAGTCCGCGGTGAAGTACAGGTTGTCGAGCAGGAGGAACTGACCGGTCGTGCCACCCTCGGCCGCGAAGGTGAACGGTGACGACACGTCATTGAGCTTCAGGCCCGCCGCGACGAAGTCCGCGACGGGGATGGCCAGGTGGTGCCACTCACCATCGTTCGCCCAGCCATATTTGGTGACGGTGAGCGGGTTGCCCTTCTCAGCGGTGCCCGTGCCGCTGGTCATGCCGATCTTCACGTTGGCGAAGGCGGCGTCGGACGACTTCATGCTGACGTGGAGCGTCTTCCACGCATCGAAGTTGTGCGTCTGCTTCCAGTGCACGCCGAAGCCCATCCACGGCTTGCCGTTCTGCACGATGCGGTCGGCGGACTTGCCCTCGACGTGGTCGGGGTCCGACTCCACGTAGACGGTGTTCTCGTAGAGGTAGAAGTTGGAGTCGATGTTGTCGAGGATGATCTCCTGCGAGCGGCCCGTCTCGTAGAAGATGCCCACCATCAGACGGGCCTTGCCGGCCTCGTAGGGGAACGGCCCCGGCAGCATGTCCGAGGGCTGCGTCCCGCCGTCGGGGTTCTGGTCGTCCGGCAGCTCCTGGCCTGAGTAGTCCGCCGGGCCCGGATCCGGGCGGCAGGCGGCGAGCAGCAGCAACAGGCCCCACACTGGCTTCTTCATGGCTTCACCGCCCGGTCCGCACCACTGGAGGTCTTCACCATCACCCAGCCGCCAGCCACGGTGCCGCCCAGCTCGACGACGCCCTTGTACGCGGGCGTCACCAGGTCGTAGGCCACCGTGCCGGACGCGTCGTACGTCACCGCGTCCGGGAAGTTGTCGAGCACGGACTGGTAGGCCTTCACCGCCATCTCGCGCGTCTGCGCCAGGCTGCCCTGGTCCGCCAGGCCCCGCTGGTAGATGGCGGCCAAGTTGAGGGCCACGTAGTACTGCGCTTCACCGTACGGCCCGTTCGCGAGCACCGTGGCCCACGAGTAGTAGGCCGCCACGGGGTCCGCCCCGGACTGGATCTGCCACTTCGTCTCCGTGCCCACCCCCGACAGCGCGAAGGGGTTGTTCGGGTCATCCAGCACGGAGGTGTTCGGGTAGATGCCCATCGCCGGGTCGGTGACCGTGAAGGTCATGTCGTCCAGCGACTTGCCGTAGATGATGGTCGGGTCTTCGTAGCAGCCGGACAGCGCGGCCACGGCGGCGGCCAGCAGGAAACCAGTCCTCATGTTGCGTGTCCCCTCAGAGAGAAAGGATGGCATACGCGCCCACCTCGTATTCGCGACCCTTCAGGCCCTCGGTGATGCCCCGATCGTTGAGGCCCTCCGAGTACTCATCCAGCATGCGCACCAGCCCCCGCAGACCGAAGCGCGTGGACACCGCGCCCAGCACCGGCTTCTTCAAGCCGTAGGACAGGTCCCCGCCCAGCTGCACCGGGTAGGTGAGGTTGAAGACGCGGTGGTAGTCGTACGGACCCCAGTCGTTGAAGCGCAGCTGGGCCGCGAGCAGCAGCGTGTCGAAGAGCGCGGAGCCGTCCAGGCCGAAGCGGTGGATCTGCCGGTTGTCCTCGCCGGAGGACTGCTGGCTGCCCACGTACGCCGTGCCGTACAGGCGCAGGCGCTGGGTGGGGTTGCCCACCAGGCGCAGGGACGTCTCCCACTCATCGCGGGCCACTGGCGCGCTGCCGAAGGCGATGGTGCTGCCGTCCGCGAGGATGGCGATGCCCGCGTCGCGCGACGTGGGCTGGTGCCGGTAGACGATGTCCAGGCCCGCGGCGAACGGCGCGTCCTCGCGCATGTCGCGGTCCCACGACCAGAACCAGGTGCCCGGCGTCGGGTCGAAGGTGATGAGCAGCTCGCCGCCCAGCGTCTCGCGGTTGTCCAGCACGCTGAACGAGTCCACCAGCACGCTGCGCGGACGCACGCCCGCGTAGTACATGCCGGTGCCAGGGTCGTACGCGTCCGAGATGGTGGGGTTCGGCCCGATGAGGGGCCGCTGGTACAGCACGTTGGGCGACACCTGGATGGAACCGAACTGCAACGCCGCGCCCAGCTGACCCGCGTAGTGGTTGCCGCGGCCGCTCTCGCGCAGGCTCCAGCCGGTGATGATGTTGCCCTGCTCCGGCCCGCTGTCCGCGACGAGGCCGCGGAAGGAGGACTGCACCAGCCAGCGCACCGGCCCCATGTCGTAGGTGAGCCGCGCCTTGGCGCCCAGCGTGTCCAGGAACTGCACCTTGTCCTGGAGCACGTCGTAGCCGCTGTTGAGGTAGCTGGGGCCGCCTTCCGGCGCGGCGCGCGTATAGGTGAACGTCTCGCCAATGCGCTGGGGCGCGGAGAGCAGACCGCCCACGTCCAGCACCAGCTTGCCGGTGGCGTACTGGAAGTTGAGCGCCGTCCTGCGCGCGATGCGCTCGCGCACCACGGAGGCCGTGGACGACGACGAGCCCTGCGCCAGGTCCTCCTGGTGCACCAGCGTCACGTTCACCGGGCCCACGTTGTTGCGGTACTTCGCCACCACGGAGGGGTTGGCGCCCCAGTACAGCTCCGGCCCGACGGCGACCTTCAACCCATCCATGGCCTTCTTGCCACTGAACACCACGCCGAAGGGCGCGTTGCCGTGGTAGATGTCCAGGTTCGGCCCGTAGTTCGCCTCGCGGTAGAGGTTGAAGAAGTCACCCTCCTCGCCCCAGTGGTAGTGGCCGGTGCGGTAGTAGCCTTCCAGCGCGAAGTCCGAGCGGTCGAACTTGAACTCCGCCTGGTACAGGGCGAAGCGCTCCAACGCGGACTGCTCACGCGCCGGGGCGCCGGGGCCCACCGGGATGTCACCCGAGGTCGGCGTGGAGGGCGTGCCACGGTTCTCGTAGAACAGGTTGTTGAGCCGGTTCTGCGCCACGTTGCCCACGACGTTGAACGACGCGCGGCCGTAGACGCCGCTGGCCGGCTGCAACGCCAGGTCGAAGAAGATGGATTCGGTGTGGTCCGCCGAGCTCTGGTTGGGCCGCACCGTCGCGATGCTTCCGCGCGACAGGGAGCTGTCGAGCAGCAGCCGCAGGTTCGACACCCGCACCGCGCTGAGCTCCTCCGTGCGCGCCAGAGCCACCGACGAGGTGTAGCCGCTGGTGAGCGCGGACGGACGGATGCCCGCGAAGTAGTCGCGGATGGAGTCCGGGTTGGTCGTCGTTGCGTACGGGTCAAGGCGGAACACGGCCTGGAGGACGTAGTAGGCCGTTCGCGGCTGGATGCCGCTGATGCCGTTGGAGTCCGGCGGGCCCAGGGCCGCGATGCCGAACCACTCCTCGTTCATGTTGTTCTGACCGGGGACGAAGTCCGCCGCGTAGCCGCCGTTGGGCCACGTCGCGGTGGTGTCGTGGATGGACAGGTTGGACTCCTGGCCGTGCTTCCACCAGCCGTCCACCCACTGGAACACGAAGCCGCCAATGGCGGTGCCGGACAGGCCCTGGCCGTAGCCCTCCAGGTAGATCTGCTCCCACTGCGTGCGCAGGTACTCCGCCTGCGCCACGTGGTCCTCGCGGCCCGCGCGGGCGTCATAGGCGTCCGCGCCGAACTCGCTGAAGAACACCGGCTTGTTGAGCTTGGCCTTCACCTCCGCGAACAGGTCGCGCGCGGTGGGGCCGCGGTAGACGTTCGTGCCCAGCACATCCAGGTCCTGGCAGTGCTTGGCGATGAGGTCGATGTACTGGAGGTCGCCGTTGGCGATGGACACGGGGTGGTTCGTGTCCCGCTTCTTCACCGTGCGGGCCGCCTCGCCGTAGAGCGAATAGAGCGACTCCGCGCGGGCGGCGTCCTCGTGGCCCGGCAGGGCTTCGATCTCGAACGACGTCCAGTGCAGGCCGTAGTTGTTCTCGTTGCCCAGCAGCCACATCAGCACGCCGGGCACGTCGCGGTAGAGCTCCACCTTCTCCGCCAACGCGCCGAGGATGGCCTTGCGGTGGTCCGGGTTCGAGTAGTCGATGTTGACGACCATGACCCCGTTCACCGGGTGGCCATAGCGTCCCATCAGCGGGTTGAGCAGCGTGTGGATGCCGTAGTTCCGGTAGATGTACTCGACCCAGACGGGCGGGATGTCGTCGAACTGGCGGATGGCGTTGAAGCCCGCGTCGCGGAGCATCCCCATCTCTTTCGCCAGCACCTGCTTGATGAAGTCCTCCGGCTGCGTCCAGAGCGAGTACCGGTAGTTCTCACCGATGGGCGTGTAGCCCCAGTTCACGCCGTGGACGGGGAAGTCCTTCCCGTCCACCTGGAGCTTGAAGCCGCGCTCGTCGTGGATGACACGCGTCACCGTCGTGCGCTTCGCGTCCGAAGACACGACGGCCTGCGGGGCCGGAGCCGCCGGCGCAGCGATGGGAGCGTCCGCGGGCGCCTGCGGCTCGGACGTCGCCTGCCCCGGCACGGGCGCGGCGGCATCCACGGGGCCGGCGGAGGGCGGCTGCGCGGTGGGCGGAGACTGGAGGGGCGAGCCCGCACCGGACACCTGTGCCCAGGCCGGGGCGCCACCGCACAACGCCAGACACGTCGTCAGGAAGAGCCTTTTCAAGCGGCCTGCTCCACGTCCAGGCCGTTCTGGGCCACGACGTCGCGATAGAGATGGGCGCTGTCCTTCGGGATGCGCTGCTGGGTGGCGTAGTCCACCCACACCAGGCCGAAGCGCTTGGTGTACCCGTAGGCCCACTCGAAGTTGTCCAGCAGCGACCACGCGAAGTAACCCGCCAGCTTCACGCCCTGCTCGATGGCGTCACCGCACGCCGCCAGGTGCCCGCGCAGGTACTCCACGCGCTGCACGTCGTGCACGCGGCCGTCCGCGCTGGGGGTGGTGGAGTACGCGCAGCCGTTCTCCGTGATGTAGATGGGGCCCGGCTTGTATTCCTTTTCCAGGTGCACCAGCAGGCGCGTGAGGGAGGCCGGGCACACCTCCCAGTCCATGTCCGTCTTGTCCGGGCGCACGAACACGGTGCGGGGCGCGTTCTGCTCTTCCGGGATGCGGTTGCTGCGCAGGACGGCGCGCGAATAGAAGTTCACGCCCAGGAAGTCGGTGGGCGCGGCGATGGTCTCCAGGTCGCCGGGCTGGATGAAGTCCAGGTTCGGGGACGCGATGCGGCCCGCCTTCACGTGGTCTTCAATCACATCCTGCGGGTAGCCCCGGCCGTAGAGCGGCTCCAGGAACCAGCGATTGAAGCCGCCGTCGAAGTCGCGGGTCGCGTCCGCGTCCTCCGGGCTGGGCGACGCGGGCTCGCCCGGCGTGAGGTTGAGGGTGATGCCCACCTCCGCGTTCTTCACGTTGGCGCGCAGCACCTTCACCGCGTTGCCGTGCGACACCATCAGCGTGTGCGCCGCGGCCAGCATCTTGGACCAGTCCTTGTGGCCCGGTGCGTGCTCGCCGTTGCCGTAGCCCAGGTAGCTGATGCACCAGGGCTCGTTGTGGGTGATCCACCGATTCACGCGGTCGCCCAGGGCGCGGCTGATGACGTCCGCGTACTCCACGAAGGCGTCACCGGTGGCGCGCGCGGGCCAGCCGCCCTGGTCCTCCAGCACTTGCGGCAGGTCCCAGTGGTAGAGCGTGACGAAGGGCTCGATGCCCGCGCCCAGCAGCGAGTCGACGAGGCGCGAGTAGAAGTCCACGCCCGCCGCGTTCACCCGGCCGCGGCCCTCCGGGAGGATGCGCGGCCACGCGATGGAGAAGCGGTAGGACTTCAGCCCCATCCAGCGCATCAGTTCGATGTCCTCCGGCCAGCGGCGGTAGTGCTCACAGGCCACCGAGCCGTCGGACTTGTCTTGGATCTTCCCCGGGGTGGCGGCGAAGCGGTCCCAGATGGACTCGCCCCGGCCGTCCACTCGGGTGGCGCCCTCAATCTGATACGCGGAGGTGGCCACTCCCCAGAGGAAGTCAGGAGGAAACTGACGCATCGGCGGTAACTCCTTTCGGAACTTCAAGGTGGCAGCGGACGAGGTGATTCGCGGCCGGCAGGACGTCGGGAGGCGTGAGGGTGGAGCAGCGCGGCTCGGACACCGGGCAGCGCGGAGCGAAGGGACAGCCCACGAGCGGCGGCGACCCCGTGGCGGGGCGCACCGGCAGCGCGGCCTGGAGGAAGTCGTCCCCATCCGGCACCGCGGACAGCAGCAGCTTCGTGTACGGGTGGCGCGGCTGGCGCAGCACTTCATCCGCCCTGCCCGCCTCCACCACGGTGCCCGCGTAGAGCACGAGGATGCGGTCGGCCAGGTGGCGCGCGCTCGCCAGATCGTGGGTGATGAACAGGATGCCGATGCCGCGCTCCTGCGTGAGGCCGCGAAGCAGCTGCAGCACTCCCTTGCGCGTGGACACGTCCAGCATGGACGTGGGCTCGTCCGCGATGATGACCTGCGGCTCCACCGCCAGGGCGCGAGCCACCGCCACGCGCTGACGCTGGCCGCCGGACAGCTCATGCGGGTAGCGCTTCGCGAAGGCCTCCGCGGGCGTCAGGCCCACGGACTCCAGCAGCGACAACACCCGCGTGCGCAGGCCGGACTTCGGCACCCGGCCATGGCGCACGAGCGGCCGCTCCAGGTGATAGGCCACCGTGTGCACGGGGTTGAGGGATGCGAACGGATCCTGGAACACCATCTGCACCCGGCCGCGGTAGTCCAGCGACGCCTGCGCGCTGCCGTCCGCCAGCACGTCGCGCCCGGCGAGCCGCAGCTGCCCCGCGTCCGGCATGTCCAGCCGGGCCAGGAGCCGCGCCAGCGTGGACTTGCCGCTGCCGGACTCGCCCACCAGCGCGACGATCTCCCCTGGCTGGAGGGAGAAGGACACGCCCTTGAGGATGGGCTTGCGCTCGCGGGAGAAGAAGCCGCCCGCCAGGTAGCTGCGGGTGAGCCCTTCCGCCTCCAGGAGGGGCGCGCTCATCGGTGACCTCCAGGGATGGCGGCGACGCGCGTGGACGGACGGGACACGGTCAGCTCCGGCGCCTTCTGAACCGGCGGCGGAGCGGCGTCCTTCGCGGACAGGTGCGGGAACGAGGACAGCAGCAGCTGCGTGTACGGGTGGCGGGCCCCGGCGCGCAGGTTGGCGGACGTGTCCACCTCCACCAGCTTGCCGCCCTGGAGCACGCCCACGCGGTCCGAAAGCGCGAGCAGCAGCGGCAGGTCATGCGTGATGAAGAGCATGGCGAAGCCCAGCCGCTGCTTGAGCTCCACCATGCGCTGGAGCAGCTCCTTCTGCACCACGACGTCCAGCGCCGTGGTGGGCTCGTCCATGATGATCAGCCGGGGCTCCAGGGCCAGCGCCAGCGCGATGCCCACGCGCTGCCGCATGCCGCCGGAGAGCTGGTGCGGCCACGCCGTCACCAGGTCCGGCGACAGGCCCACCATGCCCAGCAGCTCCCGCGCGCGGGCGTAGGACGTGGCGCGCGACACGCGGCCGTGCGCCGCGAGCGTGTCGTGGAACTGCTCGCCCAGGGTGAGCACCGGGTTGAGCGCGCTCATGGCGCTCTGGAACACCATGGACACCTGGCGCCAGCGGAACGCGCGCAGGGCCGGGCCCTCCAGCGCGGTGACGTCCATGCCGTTGAAGAGGATGCGCCCCTGCGCGACGCGCGCGGAGGCAGGCAAGAGGCCCAGCAGCGCGGAGCCGATGGTGGACTTACCGCTGCCGGACTCACCCGCCAGGCCGAACACCTCGCCGGGCGCCACGTCGAACGACACCGAGTCCACCACGCGGGAAGCGCCCTTCTCCGTCGCGTAGTCGATGCACAGGTCCTGCACGCGCAGGAGCACGCCCGGTACCGGCTTCTCCAGGTGCGCGCGCGGGGCGGTGCTCGCGGGCAGCGCCGCCGGCTTGTGCACGCGCAGCGAGGGGTTGGTCAGCTCGTCGATGGCGGAGCTCAGCAGCGTGAGCGCGAAGCCCACGAGCGCGATACACATGCCCGTGGGGACGAAGATCCACCAGGAGCGCGTGAGCAGCGCCGCGTCGTTGCCGGCCCAGTAGAGGTTGGTGCCCCACGTCACCACGCTCACGTCGCCCAGGCCCAGGAACTCCAGGCCCACCTGCGCGCCCACGGCATAGAGCGTGTTCCCGATGAACGACGAGCCCACCAGCGACGCCATGTTGGGCAACAGCTCCCGCGACACGATGCGCGAGTGGCTCTCCCCCGTCACCACCGCCGCGGACACGAAGTCGCGCCCGCGCAAGGCCAGAGACTCCGCGCGGAACACGCGAGCGTTCCAGGCCCAGCCCGCCACGGTCAGCACCGCCACCATGCGCAGCGGGCCGGACGGCAGGTACGCGCCCAGCACGATGGCCAGCGGCATGCCGGGGATCACCAGGAACACGTTGGTGGTGAGCGACAGCACGTCGTCCACGCGGCGGCCCAGGTAGCCGGCGGTGATGCCCACCAGCGCGCCCACCAGCGTCACGAGCGCGCCCACCGCGAAGCCCACCGCCAGCGTCTGGCGCGCGCCCACCACGGTCTGCGCGAGCACGTCCTGTCCCTGGCCGGTGGTGCCGAACCAGTGCGCCGCGTTGGGCGGTTGGTGCGGCCGGCCCACGAGGTCCGTGGGGTCCATCACGAAGAAGGGCCCCACCACCGCGAGCAACAGGAAGAACAAGAGCAGGCCGCCGCCCACCGCCGCCTTCCGGTGGCGGGAGAGCCTTCGCAGGAAGTCACGCATGGGCGCGGGTCCTCGGATCCAACCAGAGGCAGATGAGGTCCACGGCGAAGTTCGCCGCGAGCACCGCCAGCGTGATGACCAGGAAGAGCCCCTGCATCAGCGGGTAGTCCTGGTTGCGCACGGCGAGGATGAGCAGGTAGCCCGTGCCCGGATAGGAGAAGACGATCTCCGTCAGCAGCGAACCGGACAGCACGAAGCCCACCGCCATGCCGAAGCTGGTGACGTTGGGCAGCAGCGCGTTGCGCGCGGCGTAGCGCAGCATCACCTGGCGAGGCGGAAGGCCGCGCGCGTGCGCCAGGCGGATGGAGTCCGTGCCCAGCGTGGCCACCATCGTGTTGCGCATGCCCAGCATCCAGCCGCCCAGCGTGGCCACCACGATGGAGGACGCGGGCAGCACCGCGTGGCGGGCCACGTCCGCGGCGAACGCGAACGACAGCCCCGGCTCCATGTCGTGTCCGTACGCGTGGCGCAGCGGAAACCACCCCAGCACGAAGCCGAAGAGGTACAGCGCCAGCATGGCCAGCCAGAAGTACGGGAAGGCCCCCAGGAACGCGAGCGCCGGAGCCAGCCCCGAGTCCAGCCACCCGCCCCGGTTCCACGCGGCGAGCACGCCCAGGAAGGACCCCACCACGAAGCTGATGATGACGGCCACGCCCGCCAGGGCCACCGTCCACATCAGGCCGGTGCCAATTACTTCCGTCACGCGCGCGGGGAAGTAGGCGTAGGACATGCCCAGGTCGCCCTGCACCAGGTGCTTCAGGTAGGTGAAGTACTGGGCGTACAGCGGCGCGTCCGTGAAGCCGAAGGCGGCCTTCAGCGCGCCCATGGCCTCCGGCGCCACCTTGCCCTCGAAGCGCGCGAACATGGCCGCGGCCGGGTCGCCGGGAGCCAGGCGCGGAATCACGAAGTTGAGCGTGAGCGAGGCCCACGCGGCGATGAGGTAGAAGCCCATTCGCCGGAGGATGTAGCGGCCCATGGTCAGCGCTCCCTCGGGGACAGCTGCGTCAGCACCAGCAGGCTGTCGGGCTCCGCGTGCGGCGCGAGCCGCGCGTAGGGGTTCTGCTCGGTGGGGAAGCCCGTGAAGCGCGAGGAGTTGGACTCGCCCCAGGACGGGTTGGGGAACAGCGGGATGGCGGGCGCGGTGGCGGAGAAGCGCTGCTGCACCTGGGACATCAGCGCGTGCTGCTCCTCCGGCGTGCCGGCGCGCTCGAAGCGCACGAGCAGCTCATCCGCCTGTGCGTCGCCCATGCGGTGCCAGTTGGCCGCGGCCACCTCGCCCACCGGCCGCACCGTGCGCGGCGACAACAGCCACTTGTAGAAGTTGTACGGAGTGGGGCCGTCCAGCGACCAGGAGATGGCCAGCTGGAACTCGCCCTTCTGCAGGCGCGTGAACCAGGTGCCGAACTCGTATGTCTTGAGCGTCACGCCGATGCCCAGCTTGCGCAGGTCGCGGCCCACCACCTGCCCCGCCCGCACCCAGTCCGACCACCCGCTCACGACCTCCAGATCCAGCGCGAAGGGCTGCCCATCCTTCAGGCGCCGCATGCCGTCCGAGCCGCGCGTGAGGCCCGCCTCGTCCAGGAGCTTGTTCGCCGCGGCCAGGTCGTAGTGCGTCCACGCGTCCTTGGCGACCTCCGCGTCCTTCCAGCCGGTGTACGCGTCGTTGAGGGCGGTGGCGTCCGCGGGGCGGGTGTAGCCATACATGGCCACCTCCACCAGCCGGTCGCGGTCCAGCGCCATGCTCAGCGCCTTGCGCACGCGCACGTCATCCAGCGGCGGGCGCGTGGTGTTGGGATAGAGGAAGACGGTGCTGCCGTAGAGCGGGAACCAGCGCGCGTGGTGCGCGGGATCTCTCGACACGAAGGTGCGGTCCACGGCCGGCACGAAGTTGCCCGCCCAGTCCACCTCCCCCTCCACGAGCGCCATGTTGGCCTGGTCGTTGGTGGGGAACGCGAGGAAGCGCAGCGCGGACACCGCGGGCTTGCCGGGCTGCCAGTAGTGCGGGTTCCTGCCCAGTTCGTAGACCTGGTTGCGGAACAGCGTCACCTGGGTGAACGGCCCGGTGGCCACCGGCTCCGGGTTGGTGAACGTCACCGGGTCCGCGACGTCCTTCCACACGTGCTGGGGGACGATGATCTGATGCGCCAGGTCGCTGAAGCCCGGCAGGTACACGCGCGAGAAGGTGAAGGCGACGGTGCCCTTCCCTTCCGTCTTCACGTCCGTGAGGAAGCGCCACACGCCGCCCGCGTCCAGCGCCGGGTGCTGCTTGAGCAGGCCGAAGGTGTAGACGACGTCGTCCGCGGTGAAGGGCTTGCCGTCGGACCAGAGGACGCCGTCGCGCACGTTGAAGCGCAGCGTGAGCTGGTCCTCCGACCACGCGTGGCCGGTGGCGAGCCACGGCACCCACTTGCCCTGCGCGGAGCTGAAGATCTCCATGCACTCGTACACGCCCGCCCGGGTGGGCCAGCGCGCACCGGCGCCCGCGAACAGCGGGTTGAAGTTGCGCACCCACGCGCTCTGCTGCTCCACGGAGACGAAGAGCACGCCCGGCGGCCGGGGGCGCGGCTCGGACGAGCACGCCACCAGCAGCGCCAACGGCAGGAGCGCGCGGGCGAACCTCACTGCGCGGCCCTTTCGTAGACGCGCACGTAGTCCACCTTCATCGTCTGCGGGAACACCGTCTTGGAGTCCGGCGGCCCCACGAACGAGCCGCCCACCGCGATGTTCAGGATGATGAAGTGCGGATGGTCGTAGACCCACTTCCGGCCGGACGGCAGGCTCTTCGGCGTCACCTCGAAGAAGACGGTGTCGTCCACGATGAAGCGCAAGAGCTCCGGCTCCCACTCCACCGCGTAGATGTGGAAGTCCTCGGCGAGCGGCGGCCCGGAGACGGCGTGCTGGCGGCCGAGGTTCGAGCCACCGGAGTAGCCCGGCCCGTGCACCGCGCTGCTGACGACGGAGGGGATCTGCCCCTTGTGCTCCATGATGTCGATCTCGCCGCAGGCCGGCCAACCGACGGAGTCCACGTCCGCGCCCAGCAGCCAGAACGCCGGCCAGATGCCCCGGCCCGTGGGCAGCTTGATGCGCGCCTCGATGCGGCCGTAGGCCTTGCTGTAGCGGTTCTTCGTCGTCAGGCGCGCGGACGTGTAGTCGTTGTTGCCATAGCGCTCACGGCGCGCGGTG
Organism: Corallococcus sp. AB018; assembly: GCF_003986945.1. NCBI lineage: Bacteria > Pseudomonadati > Myxococcota > Myxococcia > Myxococcales > Myxococcaceae > Corallococcus > Corallococcus sp. AB018. The sequence continues at coordinate 31,944 of NZ_RAWR01000116.1, forward strand.
ATGGCCAGGTGGCCCTCGCCGTCCAGCGACGCGTTCTCCGCCCGCGACGTGTTGTATTCGTACTGGCCATTGCCCCACCC
>NZ_RAWR01000117.1:0-32019 GCF_003986945.1 Corallococcus sp. AB018
CCTTCGGACACACCGCGCACCCCGAGCCCCAACACGATGAGCGGATAGGTCACGGCGTTCGGGATGAGCCGGCGCAGCACGTCGGTCACCACCGCAATCACCAGGGCCACTCCCAGAATCGTCCAAAGCGCGAGCTGAGCAGGTGTCATTCGGCACCTGCTCCCATGGGGAGCAGGCGACCCCCATCAAACAATGGAGGCCCCAAGCCCGTCAAATCCTGAACAAGGCCATCGCACCGTGGGGCCCCGCGTCATGCCGGCTTCAGTGGATGACGAGGCGGATCTTCTCGCTGCAGATGAAGTACTCGTCCCCGTCCTCGACCTTGCGGCGCTTGATGCGCTGCTTGTTGAACCAGGTCCCGTTCGAGGAGCCGAGGTCTTCGATGTAGAAGTCGCCGCCGTCGCGGGCGATGACGGCGTGCTCGCGCGACACCTTGCCGGAGTTGATGACGAAGTCGCAGTGCTTGCCACGGCCGATGACGTACCGGTCCTTGACGATCTTCTCTTCTTCGCCGGACTCCAGGACGAGGTAGAGCGCGGCGCCCTCCTCCTCGTCCGGCTCCTCCATCGGCTCTTCTTCGGCCTCCTCGGGAGGCTCGTCCTGCATGTCGTCGAGCGGCGGCTCCTCCTGCTCCGGCAGGGGATCCTCCTCGTCCTCGATCATGTCGTCCGCGGAGGGCGGGGGCGGCTCGTTCTTGCCCTTGATGAGCCGCTCCAGCTCGGCGGCCGTCTCCAGGACGCGCTCGGCGACCTCGCGGCGCACCGGATCATTGTCCAGCCCGTTGGAGGACGGACGCTCCTCCACATTGCGCGCGGCTGCGCGTGCGGGCGGCGGCGCGGCGGCCAGCACCGGTGGAGCGCCCTTGGCGGCGGCAGGAGGCGGCGCGGCGGCAGGACGCGCGGCCGGGGCGGGCGTGGCGGCCGGCACCGCCGCCACGACAGGCTCGCCCTTCGTCCTCACGTCGATGAAGCCGTTGAGACGCGCGAACATGAACAACGCCTGGTTGATGAGCGCGTCGCGATCCGAGCCCATCTGCTGGGCCATCTCTTCGTACGTCTCCCACAGGTGCTCGGCGATGCCGACCTTGCGTGCGGGACGGGAGTTCTGATCGATCATCGTTCTTGGCTCGGGAAATGCTGGACGTGGGGAACGATAGCAGAGCCGCTCGGGCGCGCCCAGTTACTGGAACGCCCGGAGATACGTGAGGTTGTCCAGGTTGTCGGTGATCGACTCCAGGGCCACCTGGAGCACGCCGTCCGCGGAGGGGTACGCGACGTAGGCGAGGCTGGCCCCCGCCACGTCCGTGGCCACCACGGAAGCAGGCAGGGTGTAGACCGCCAGGCCGCTCGACTGGCTGGTGTCCACGCCGAACACGTAGCGGCGGAAGCGCGGCAGCAGCGTCACCACGTAGCGGTCACCCGCCGCCAGCCGGCTCCCCGCGCCGATGGTCGGCGTCATCGTGAGCGACAACGGCGCGGGCACGTAGGTGGTGGGCGACTTGGGCGGATCCAGGCCCAGGTCGAAGCCGTCCGGGTGGTAGTAGTAGTCCAGGAAGGTGGAGACCGTGTACGTCTCGTTGACGCTCAGCCGCTGCAGGTACGTGTCGCGGGTCTCCGCGCCTGCATAGAGCACGAAGGGCTTCACGTTCGGGCCCGCGCGCACGGTGAACAACGGATACGACGAACAGGGCTCCGCCGCGGCGGCGACCGCGGGGTCGGACAGGTCCGGGAAGAGCCGCGTGAGGCCATTGCCCTGATCCTCCAGGCGCAGGATGGGGATGACCGCCGCGCAGGCGCCCGCGTTGTTCGCCAGGATGATGGAGTCGCCGGCGCTCACGCCGCGGGCCGTCGCCAGGGTCGTCTCGACGAGGAGCGGAGGATCCTCCTGGGTCAGGTCGCGTGAGAGGCCGACCAGTCCGGGCAGCACGCCCTGGAAGACGAAGCGGTACGTCCCGTTGGGCACCGAGCCGTTGCAGAGAAACGCGGTGACGTTGGTCGAATCCGTCGCCTGGGGGCAGCCGGGCTGGACCACGGTGATGCCCTGGAACTGGTCCGTGCGCGCCAGCTCGTTGTTGTCACGCAGCTCCGCGACCACCGACGAGTTCAGCGGCGTGTTGTTTGAGTTGCGGTCCAGGTTGAACGGGCGCCGCTCGTCCGCGCGGAACAGGGTGATCCGCCCGTCGGACGACGGCATGATGCCCAGGAGCGGGATGGCGGTGAGGTAGGCCACGCTGTCCGCCAGGAGCTCGCGAACCTCCAGGCCCGTGCGCAGCGTGAGGCCCGTGGGCAGACCCGCGGACGGCCGCAGGGTCAGCATGGCCGCTCCGGTGATGTCGCGCGCGAGCACCGGCGCCGGGGACGGCTCCTCCACCGGCTTCGGCCCGTTGTCGAGCGCGATGACGCCCTCGCAGTCAGACGAGTTGCACGTCAGCTCATCCAGCACCACGAAGACGAAGCGGCCCGCGGGCCAGGCCTCGATGCAAATCGTCGTACCGTCTTCCAGGGTCCTCTCCTGGGTGCCGGCCGGGCATACCCCCTCCACCTTGGCTCTCTGAACCTCGTAGCTGGGGTGCGTGGCCACGAGCCGCGCCGGGATGTCCACCAGGTCCGCGTAGTTGGGCACCGCGTAGGGCGCCGGACGCGGCCGCTTGTACGGAATCTCCACGGAGGCCCCGTCCGCGACGACGCGCACGAGCCGGCTGGTGCCGGACACGTTGCGGATGGCGACCACCAGCGAGTCCACCCGGTCGGCCCGCGCGGGCAGCGTGAGCATGGACATCACCGTGTCCGCCGGCTTGAGGCAGAAGACGGGCAGCGCGGGAGGCAGCGTGGCCGCGTCGAAGCCCTCCGGGCCGGGCAGGTCCTGGCGCATCACCACCCCGCCGCCAAAGGGGCCGCAGAGCTGCTCGGCGGCCTCCGGGCGCGTCTGGAGCGCGTAGTACAGGACGCTCGGGGCGCCCTCCACCACCGGGGCGTGCGCGGCGAAGGCGGTGATGAGCTGGCCGGTCGCCAGGCGCGTCACCTCGTTGAGGCGCGCGCGGTCCGCAGCCACCACGGAGATTCCGCGGCCGCCGGAGCTGCGCGCGTAGATATACGGGCCGGACACGTCCTCGCCCTTGTCGTTGTAGCCCACGTCGCGGGTGAGCGAGTCGGGCCGCGCGATGACAGGGATGGCCAGGGGCTCCAACGGGTTGGGCGCGGGGATGAACTCACGCGGCGTGCGCGTCAGGTCCAGCACGCGCAGCTCATCCCGGTCCTGGGAGGTGACGAAGACGAGCTGGTTGGAGAGCACCACGTCGTACGTGCCGGACAGACCGGCGGCGCCCGCGGTGGAGGTGGTGTCGGAGCAGGCGAGCGCGAGGCTCGCGCCGCTCAGCAACAGGGCAGCAAGAAAGCCGCGCTTCAAGGTCAGTTCTCCTGGCACACGCTGGTGCCCTGGTTCGGATCGCGCTGCTGCTGGATGCCCAGCTTCGCCACCACCCGCGCGTCCTGGGGACGCGACAGGTCGGGGATGTCCACGATGGCCACCTGGCTGTCACCGAAGTTGGTCACGAACAGCCGCGCCGCGTTCGTCCCGGCGGGGTTGTCCACCGTCAGCCCGAAGGCCTGCGACGGGTTGCTGGTCTGGTTGAGTTCGTTGACGAGCGGCACCTGCGCCACGACCTGCCCGAGCGCCTCGTCGTAGAGGGACACCGCGCTGTCGCCGGTGCTCGTCACCGCGATGATGTGGGTGTCCGCGTTGGACGTGCCCGGAGTCCGCGAGATGATCTGCATGTCGCTCACGCCGTCGGGCATGGGCACCGCGGAGACCACCCGGAAGAAGGGCTGGGTGGCGGCGGTGCCCGGCACCGCGTCGTATTCGAAGTCGAGGGTGAGCAGCGTGTCCGGGCCGCGCGCCAGCATGTACAGCCGCTCGCGCACGAAGTTCGGACGCGCCGCCAGCTCCGCCGCCGTCACCGGACGGGGCACCACCCGCGCCGCGCGCGCCTCGCGGATGCGGTACTCCGACTGCAGCGAGGGCTCCAGGATGGTGCCGGGGTCGTTCTTGTCCACCAGCCGCAGCACGTAGTTGCCGGCCACGGTGCCGCTGATGCCGGCCACGAAGTTGCGGCCCGTCACGTAGAGGTAGCCCGCCCCCACCGTCACCGAATCCGAGCCGCCGTAGAGGTAGCCCTCGGGAGACAGCGAGATGAAGCCCAGCGAGTCACGCGTGGGGTTGTCCAGCTTCAGCGTGGCCAGGTAGCTCTCGAAGTTGGTGCTGGACTTGGCGGGCGAGTCCGCCGCCTCCGAGTGCGTCACATACAGGTTGCCGCTCGCCTCATCCACCGTCACGCCGATGGGCGACGGAGCGCGGGGCAGGCCCGGCCGGCCCTCGTCACTGAGGGACGACGGGATGTCCTCGGTGAGCGACAGCGCGCCGTTGCGGCAGTCCACGCCGCCCTGCACGCAGGTGAGCACCGGAGCGCCGTTGGCCTCCAGGCTCACGTCCACCGCGTTCAGGTTGTTGCCCTCCGCACGCGAGGGCACGAACAGGCGTGGCAGACCCGTGGCCGGGTTCACCCACATGGCCAGCTCACCCGCGAAGCTGCGGATCTGCACGAGCGACTCGTCCGCGGAGGACAGGTCCTCGAAGGCGAGCGAGGCGTCCGGGGGCACGCTGCCCAGGTGGGGCACCATGACGGTCTGCCCGTCCACCTGCGTGCTCAGCGTGTCCAGGTTCAGTGCCACCACCGAACCGGAGTCGTAGCAGTTGTCGAAGTTGGCGTTCGCGACGAACAGATAGCCGTTGCTCGCGGATGGCCCGCCCGCCGCTGGAGGGCGCCAGAACGCCACCCCGCTGGGGTAGACAAAGCGGGTGGACGGAGGCGGGTTCGGTTCGGATTCAATCGAACACGCACCGAGGAGCAGCAGCGCGGGGGTCAGGAAGTAGAGGCGCATCAGAGGGGGGCGGAGTGTAGGAACGCGGCCCTGCGCCGGGCAACTGAATAGGGGGGCCACTATTCCCGGTCGCCTTCCCGCCGACATCCGCCCCCGTCCGGAAGGCGTGCGCCGCCCCCCTGGTGGGGGAACGGGCACGCTCCGGCGGTGAAGCGGCGGCCAGGCTCAGGCAGCGGCGGTCTCGGCCTGGATCTTGGAAAAGTCCGCCACCTGGTTGAACAGGGCGCCAATCTCCGTGAGGAACCGGATGCGGTTCTCCCGCAGGTCCTTGTCCTCGGCCATCACCATCACCTTGTCGAAGAAGGTGTCCACGGCGGGCTTCAGGCCGGTGATCTCCTTGAGCGCGCCGGCGAAGTCGTCCGCGCGCACGTGCGCGCCCACCTTGTCGCGCGCCTGGGTGAAGGCGGTGTGGAGGTTCTTCTCCGGCTCGTCCGTGAAGCGCTGCGGGTTGGTCTGCCCGCCGGCCACGTCCTTGCCCTGCTTCTCCACGATGTTGACCACGCGCTTGAACGCCACCGCAAGCGGCTGGAAGTCCGAGTGGCCCACGAGCACGCTCAGGGCCTCCAGGCGCTTCTTCGCCGCCACGAGGTCATCGAAGCCCACGGCCAGCACCGCCTCCACGACGTCGGTGCGGTGCTGCTCGCCCCACAGCGCCTTGAGGCGGCCGCGGAAGAACTCCAGCACCTGCTCGCGCGGGGCTGCTTCCCCTGGCTTGCGCTTCACGTTGGCCAGCTTGGGGGCCAGCAGGCGCAGCGCCTCGTCCACCGCGGCGGAGAGGCTGAAGCGGTAGCCGCGCCCCAGCACGATGCGGATGATGGACAGGCACGCGCGGCGCAGCGCGAACGGATCCGCCGCGCCCGACGGAGCCTTGCCAATGGCGAAGATGCCGCACAGCGAGTCCAGGCGGTCCGCCAGGCCGATGAGCGCGCCCGCGTCCTGGGACGGCAGCGCGTCCTCGGCGCCGCGGGGCAGGTAGTGCTCGAAGATGGCCAGCGCCACCGCGTCGGGCTCGCCGCCTGCTCTCGCGTACTCGCGGCCCATCACGCCCTGGAGCTCCGGGAACTCGCCCACCATGCCGGTGACGAGGTCCGCCTTGGACAGCGTGGCGGCGCGCTCCACCGTGGCCACCTCCCCTGCCCTGCCCGTGGCCTGGGCCAGCCAGCCCGCCAGCGAGCGGAAGCGCTCCACCTTCTCCAGGTACGTGCCCAGCTGGCCCTGCCACACCACGCGGCCCAGCTTCTCCACACGGTCGGCCAGCGGCGTGCGGCGGTCCTCGTCGAAGAAGAAGCGCCCGTCCGCGAGCCGCGCGCGCAGCACGCGTTCGTAGCCACGCAGGGACAGCTGCGCGTCGCGCACCGGCGTGTTGGACACGGCGATGAAGCGCGGCAGCAGCTTCCGCTGCCCGTCCAACAGAGAGAAGTAGCGCTGGTGGCTCTTCATCTCCTGCACCAGCACCTCCGACGGCAGGTCCAGGTGGCGCGCGTCGAAGCTGCCCACCACGGGGCTCGGCAGTTCCACCAGGTTCGTCACCTGGTCCACCAGGCCCTCGTCCTCCATGAGCTGCCCGCCTGCCGCCGTCGCCGCGGCGTGCAGCTTCTCCACGAGCGACGCGCGGCGCTTGCCGATGTCCGCCAGCACGTGCGCCTTCTCCAGCGCGGACTCGTAGTCCGCGGGCGCCTTCAGCGTGATGGGACCCGGCGCGAGGAAGCGGTGGCCGTAGGTCGCCCGTCCGCTCTTCACGTCGCCGAGCACCACCGCCAGCTCCATGTCGCCCAACAGCGCTACCAGCCACTGCACCGGGCGCGCGAAGGACGTGTCCACGTCACCCCAGCGCATGGACTTCTTGAAGTTGATGCCGTGCACGGCCGCGTGCAGCGCGTCCTGGAGGATGGCCTCCGCCGGACGGCCCTTTTCCTCCACGCGCGCGGAGACGTACTCGCCCTTGGCCGTCGTCGTGCGGCCGAGCGCGTCCACGGACAGCTTGAGCCCTTCGGCGAACTTCTCCGCCGCCTTGGTGGGCTTGCCCTGCGCGTCGAAGGCGGCCTTGGCACTGGGCCCCAGGACTTCCTTCGTCACGTCCTCGCCCGAGTCCGCCACGTCGCGAACGAGGACGGCCAGCCGGCGCGGCGTTCCGAAGGTGCGCACATCACCGTGCTTCAAGCGCGCGTCGGCCATGCGCTCGGTGAGCACGCGCTTCAGGTCCTCCAGCGCGGGCACGATGAACGACGCCGGGATCTCCTCGGCACCGATTTCCAGGAGCAGGTCACGAGCCACGGGCCACCTCCGTCTTCTCCTTCTTCTCCACGGGCTTGTTGAGCTGCACCGTCTTCCAGTAGTCGCTGGCGGGCTTGCCCTCCAACACCGGCGGCTGCTCGCCCACCGTCCACGGCGTCTTCGTCAGCGGGAAGCCCAGCCGCTCGCGCATCTGCAGGTAGCCCTCCGCGCACAGGCGCGCGTTGTCACGCACGCGCTTGATGAAGCTGGCGCGCTCGGTGACGGAGATGGAGCCACGCGCATCCAGCAGGTTGAACGTGTGCGAGCACTTGAGCGCGAAGTCGTACGCGGGCAGCGGCAGGTGGCGCTCGATGAGCCGCTTGCACTCCTTCTCGTACGCGTCGAACAGCGTGAAGAGCATCTGCGGGTCGGACTCGTGGAGGGCGTACTTGCTCATCTCCACCTCGTTCGCGTGGAAGATCTCGCGGTACTTCACGCCCTTGACCCACTCGATGTCGAAGACGCTCTCCACGTTCTGGAGATACCTGGCCAGGCGTTCCAGCCCGTACGTCAGCTCCGCGGCCACGGGGCGGCAGTCGAAGCCGCCGCACTGCTGGAAGTAGGTGAACTGCGTCACCTCCTCGCCGTCGCACCACACCTCCCATCCCAGGCCCCAGGCGCCCAGCGTGGGCGACTCCCAGTCGTCCTCGACGAAGCGGATGTCGTGCTCCAGCGGGTCCAGGCCGATCTTCCGCAGCGACTCCAGGTACAGCTCCTGGACGTTCTTGGGCGCGGGCTTGAGGATGACCTGGAACTGGTGGTGCTGGAACAGGCGGTTCGGGTTCTCACCGAAGCGGCCGTCGGCGGGGCGCCGCGAGGGCTGCACGTAGGCGACGTTCCACGGCTCGGGACCGAGCGCGCGCAGGAACGTGTAGGGGGCCATCGTGCCCGCGCCGACTTCCGTGTCGTACGACTGGGTGACGATGCATCCCTTGTCGGCCCAGTGCTTCTGGAGCGTGAGGATGAGGTCCTGGAAATACATGTTGGCGAGTCCTTCTCGCAGTGCGTCGAAGGCGAAGGCGGAACGCGGCGGACCCTAGTGAGGGGGTCCAGGAGCGTCAAGGACGGCGGTCAGTCCGAGTAGGCCGGGAGGTCGGCCAGTCGAATCTGCAGCTTCGTCACTTCTCCGGGGCGAATGGGAGCGGACAACAGCTTGCTCGTACCGCCGGGGTCCTGCGGGTCCACCACGCGCAAACGGTACGTCCCGATGGGCAGGGGGAATTTGATCAGCGGGGACGTGCCCAGCTGCGTGGCGCCGTCGAACACCGCCGCGTTCTTCGGCACCGTGTAGAGCGTCAGCCAGCCCAGGCCCGCCTTCGCCGCGCCCTTCGAGGTGGTCGTGTCGAGCACCTCCGGGTTCTCCACCTGCGTCACGGTGGTGACGGGCTCCGGGGGCCGCTCCGAGGGCTCGGGCTTCGCGGGGCGCGGCTCCACCTTCGCCACCGCGGGCGCTTCCGTCGTGGCGGCAGGCTTCGTCTTGCGTCCCCCCTTGCCGGCGGGGGCCTTCTTCGTGTCGACGGGCGTCGCGTCCACCACCGGTTCGGGCGTGGGCGGCGGCGCCACCACCGGCTCGGGCTCGGGCTCGGGGGTGGTCTTCTGGACGAAGCCCGGCGGAGGACCGGAGGGCTTCGGCGGCCACTGTCCGTTCGCGGCGGGGTCCACGGGCGGAGGCGGATCCATCTCCGCCTTCACCCACTGCTTCGCGGAGTCGAACGCCGGCATGAACATGCGGCGCACGGGTTCGAGCGTCGCCAGCCAGACCACGCCGCCCAGGATGAGGAGCAGGAACAACCGCATGCCCCAGCCGGAGCCCTCGCGAGCGGGCGGGGCCACGGGGGGCGCTTCAACGGACTCCTCTTCCTCCACCTGGCGTGAGGGCCGCGTGGTGCCGCGCACCGGACGGGCCTTGAAGCGCTGGGTCTGGAGCTCGCTGGGCGGATCCATCAGCCCGTCGGACTCGGCCGCGTCGCGGGCCTCGGTGGGCTCGGGGCGCGCGCTGGGACGAGCCCGCGAGGGCCGCACGGCGTCAGCGGGAGGACGGATGACCCGGGGAACGGGCGTCCCATCCGAGCCCGAGGGCCGCTGCGCTCGCGGCGTCACGGTGGGAGTGTTGACGCGAGAGGCGCGGGCCTCCACGGCCTCATTGGCGGGACGCGGGGTGGCGCGGGGCGCGGGCGCCGCGGACTCGGTCGCGGTGCGGCGGACGGGCGTGGGCTTGAAGGACGCCGCGACGTCCGCGGCTGGAGCCTCCGCGTGCGGAGACTGCACCTGCGCGGTGGCCGCGGCGGAGGCCTGTTCACCGCCCTCCTCCACCTGGAGCGCACCGGCGGCCTCGCTGACGCGGGCGTCCTCGGCGCGGCTGGCCAGCTCCAGGAGCGTGCGCGTCTTCTGGCGCTTCTCCTCGAAGAGCTCGCCCATGACGGCGGTCATCTGGTCTTCGTCGAACAGCTCGGAGCCCAGCGTGGCCTCGATGGCGCGCCCCATCTCCCGGCAGGTTCCGAAGCGCTGGGTGGCATCGCGCGACAGCGCCTTGAGCACCACTGCTTCCAGGGCCTCCGGCACGGCCGCGTTGAGCGAGCGCGGCGCGGGAATGTCCCCGTCCACGATCTGCATCATCACGGCGGCTTCGCCGGGCGCGTTGAACAGGCGCTGGCCGGCCAGCAGCTCATGGAGCATCACGCCCGTGGAGAACTGGTCGCTGCGGCCATCCAGGTCCTTGTTGCGAACCTGCTCCGGGGACATGTACCCGCTGGTCCCCTTCACGGTGCCCACCTGCGTGCGGCCCAGCTTGCCGCGCGCCTTGGCGATGCCGAAGTCGATCACCTTCACGACGCCGTCGTAGGTGAGCATCACGTTCTTCGGGGACACGTCGCGGTGCACCACCGCCACGGGGCGGCCCGACGGATCCATGAAGTGGTGGGCGTAGTGCAGGCCCAGGCACGTGTCGCGAATCACGCGCGCGCTGAAGCCCAGCGGCAGCGCGTACTTGCGCCGCTCCGCCATCTTCACCACCTGCTCCAGGTTCTGGCCGGGCAGGAACTCCATGGCGAGGTACAGCTCGCCGTCCTCCTCACCCAGGTCGAACACCTGTCCGATGTTCGCGTGCGAGAAGGCCGCGGTGATGCGCGCCTCGTCGAGGAACATCTTGACGAACTGGTCGTCCTTCTTGATGTCGGGGAGGATCTGCTTCACCGCCACGAACTTGCGGAAGCCACCGGGGCCGGAGGTGTACGCGAGGAACAACTCCGCCATCCCGCCCATCGAGAGGCGGGTGAGGATCTCGTACTTTCCGATGCGCCGCCCCCGGTCGGGATCGTCTCCGGCGACTCCCTGCGTGCTCATGGCAGGGCGGATGTTACCCGCCATGCCCTCCCAGGTCGATGACCGTCTTTACAGACGGCCCCCACCCCGGCCTCCGGAGCCCGGTGAAAGCGGATTAGGCGCCGAACCGCCGTCGCCGCACGTCGAGCATCCAGCCTTCGAGCGCGGCCACGGCCGACGGTTGTGGCTCCAGAGGCAACACGGAGGCCGCGTCCGCCGCGTCGAGCACCGCGAAGGCGCGCGTCACCTCCCGCTGCCACTGCTCGCTGAGCGCGTCGGTCAGCTCGATGCGCTCACCGCTCCGCTTGCGCTCCACCAGCGTGCGGGCTTCACCAAAGCCATACGGTTCCAGCAGGACGGTGACGTCCGTCTCCACTTCGCCCGTGCGCAGCGCATGCGTTCCGGTGAGCGTGGTGCGCAGCACGTACAGCAACTTCTTCACGGAGCGGAATCCGCTCTTCTCCCATTCGCGGAACTGCCCCTGCGCGAAGCCGCGGTAGTGCCGGTGGATGCGCCGCGACAGCACGGCCCGCACCAGGGGCCGCAGCGCCTCCAGCTCCTCCGGCAGGGCTCGCACGGTGATGGCACCCAGCACGCGCTCGATGTAGTTGCCGTTGCCCTGGAGGATGCCCAGCAGCACGGGCTGCAGCTCGTTGGACGAGTAGTCCACCTCCACGCCCTCCAGCACCTCCAGCCGCTCCGCCGGCACGTGCCGGGGCTGGAGGCCGAGGAGCGCGGCGGTGGGCGCGATGTGGATGGCCTTGAGGTCCAGGTCGCTGTCATGCGACGGGAAACCGTACGCATGCGCGCCAGACAGCGAGATGACCAGGTGCTCGCGCAGGAGGGACTCCGCGTCCAGCACGCGGTCCGCCATGCGCTCCTGATGTTCCGTCACCCTGCCCTTCATTCCGTCCCTCCTTCCAGCGCCGGAGCCTCCGGCGCGTCACGGCCCAGCGGTCCAGGCGTCTTCAAGACCCAGCGCCGAGCCACCTCGTCCCCCACGCGGCGCAGCAACTGGTCCGCGCGGGCGTAGTCCGGATGCTCCGGCAGCTGGCTCTCGCGGTGCGCGGCCTCCAACGCCGGAGCCATCGCCTCGGCGTCGCGCAGCACGTCCTCCAGGGGCACCTGTCCCCCCTTGATGTCGAGCAGCCGCGCCTTCAACGCCCCCGTCGCCTCGAACGTGGGCACACCGTCGCGCAGCCAGCCCGTCGCCAGCGACACCAGCCGCAGCAGGTTGTACGCGTTCTTCGGCCGCAGCTCCCGAGCGGACGGAGGACGCTGGCCTCCGCCGCGCGCGTACGCCGTGAGCGCCGCGAAGTCGTTCGACGCGAGCAGCCCCTGGTCCCAGAGCGAGCGGTAGAGCTGCTTGACGTAAGTCTTCGCGGCGAGCACCGCGTCCTCGGGCGTGGGCGAGGCACGGGGAGACACGGCGGCCAGGCGACGGGCCACCTCGTCCAGGTCCGGCGTGGGCTCCTCGCACAGCCACGCGAGGAGCAGGTCGCGGTGCTCGGCCAGCCGCTGGCTGCGGGTGAGCTTGTCGAGCTGGCTCATGGCGTAGCGCCCGAAGCTGCCGAAGATGGCCTTGGAGACGAACGCCTCGCGCGCCTCCAGCACCCAGGTGCCCAGTTCGTCCACCGCCGTCGCGCCAGGGACGAAGAGGGTCTCCAGCGTGTTCGGATCCGCGCGCAGCGCCTGCTCCACCGTCTTGCGGACCTCCCAGTACGTGGTGCTGCCATCCGCGCTCACCAGGTCCTGCGGTGGCTGCCCCAGGCCCAGCGTCCACGGAAGCGGCAGCGCGAACACACCGCGCACGTCCACGTCGGAGCGCTCATCCGCGAGCCCCCAGGCGTGACTGCCCACGCGCGTCTCCAGCACCACGCAGGGTCGCAGCGCGCTCCAGGCCGCCTCGCGCCGCTGGGCGAACTGCACCTGTCCCGTGCGCCGGGGCACCAGCTCGTCGCGCGCGAACCACACCTCGCCCACGCCGACGATCTGCACGTCGAAGCCGCCGTCATGCGCGCGCACCACGCGGCCCACCACGCCCTGGGGGATACGGCGTCCCCCGGACGCCACGCGCTCCACGCGGGTCGTGACCTCGGTGCCATGCGGCAGGGGCACCGACAGCCGGTCAATCTGCTCCAGTCCCCGGACGCGAGCCGGGGCGGAGGAAGAAGCCTCACGGGTGTCGCTCATCGATCCCTCCTGGATGGGATGGTGGGCCACGCAGGACGCAGCGAAGCACGCGAGCCTGACCCGGAACGGCGCTTCCCGTCAGCGCGCGATGCGTCGCGTAGCGGGTTGAGCGGGCAGAAGCCCCTCCACTTCGGATGCAAGGGGGAGCGCCGCCACCGCGCCCAGCTTCGTCACCACCCGGGCCCCCACGCCCGCCGCGAAGGACATCAGCGCGACCAGCTCCTCGCGTGTCGCGCCCTCCAGCGAGCTCGCGTCGCCGTACCAACGCACCAGGCCGCTCAACATGGCGGACACAAAGCCATCCCCTGCGCCCGTTGTGTCCACCACCGTCACCTGGGGCGCGGGCACTGAGAGGACCTCGCCCCGCCAGAGGAACACCGCGCCGCGAGGTCCCAGCGTCACCACGGGCAGCCGCACGCCCCGCGCGGCCAGGACGTGCAGGGCCGCCTCGGGCGAGTGCTCGCCGGTCGCGAAGTGGATCTCCTCCTCGGACAGCTTCACCACCGTGCACAAAGGCAGCATGCGTCCCAGGAGCGCCTGCAGTTCCTCGGGCTGCGTCCACATGTGCAGCCGCAGGTTCGGATCACAGCTCACCAGCATCCCGGCCTCACGGGCCAGGGTGAGCATGCGCACCATGGCCTCGCGTGCCTCCGGCAGGAGCAGGGAGTTGGAGCCGCAGTGCAGCACCTTCGCGCGTCGCACGAAGTCGCCGTCCACGTCGGAGTCGTCCAGCAGGAACTCCGCGGACCGCGTCCGGAAGTACGTGAAGCTGCGCTCGCCATGCGCGTCCAGCGAGACGAACAACAGGCCCGTGCGAGCGTGGTCCACCTGTCGCAGGCGGCTCACGTCCACGCCGTCCGCCGCCAACCGGTCTCGCAGGAAGTGGCCGAACTCGTCGGAGCCCACCACGCCCACCATCGCCGAGCGCAGGCCCAACCGCGCGAGCCCCACGGAGACATTGGCAGGGGAACCTCCCGGCGATGGCTTCCAGGCCTCCACGTCCCGCACGCGCGTGGCGCCGCCGGCCACGGGAAGGAAGTCCACCAGCGTTTCGCCGACACACACCACGTCCAGCGGCCCGGCCTCGTGCATGACAGCTCCCCCTGGGGACCGCGTGCTACCCGTCAGTCCAGGCCCACCTGCGCCATGAAGTCCACGCTCTTGAGCTTGCGGCCCACGTGGTGCGCGATGAAGACGTTGAGCAGGCCACGAGCCCGCGCACGGAGGTCCGCGGGCAGCGGCGTGCGTTGACCCTCCTGGAGCGAGCGCAGGCCGGCCAGCAGCGCCACCGGCACCGGCACCGAGTCACGCGCGCGTCCGCCACACGGCTCGCACACCGCGCCACCGTGGCCCTGGTCGAACCGGGGCCGCTCGCCGGGCTGACCGCCACACAGCGAGCAGGAGTCGAACCGGGGCATCAACCCCGCCTGCGCCAGCGCGGCCAGCTCGAACGCGAGCAGCGACGTGGGCCCGGCCTCCTTCGCGTCCAGCCGGTGCATGTAGCCCTCCACCAGCTCGAACAGCTCCGGGTGCGGTTCGTGTTCGCGCGTGAGCTCGCGGCACAGTTCCACCGCGTACAGCGCCCGGGCGATGAGCGACAGGTCCTCGCGCGCGGCGTAGAAGCCCGTGACGATGTCCGCCGAATCGATCCGCACCGTGCTTCCGCGCGTCTCCACCAGTTGCACGCGCAGCCGCATGAACGGCTCCAGCGCTCCCGCGAACCGGCGCTTGCTCTTGCGCGCGCCCGCGGCGAACGCGGTCAGCTTGCCGTGCTCGCGCGTGAGCAGCGTCACCAGCCGGTCGGACTCACCGTAGTCCACCGTGGACAGCACGAACGCGTCGTCGGCGTACCGCTCCATGATCCCTCGTCAACGCGCGGCGGGAGGCGGAAGCTTCCCGGACAGCACCAGGAACAGCCCCGCGCCCAGGAGCACGACCGCCAGGAGGATGGCCAGGATGACGTACGCCCGCTTGCGGCGCGCCTTCTCGAGCTGCGCCGGAGAAGGCGCGGGCACCGCCCGGTCCACCTCCTCGTAGCGCAGCGCCGCTTCCTCCGGCGACAGGCCGATGACCTGCGCGTACGCGCGGATGTAGTTCAGCACGAACACGCGCTCGGGCAGCCGCTCCACCTGCCCCGCCTCCAGCGCCGCGACGAGGCTGGGGGGAATCTTCGTCTCCCGGGAGACGTCCTCGCGCGACATGCCGCGAAGCTCGCGCTGCTGGCTGAGGTATTTGCCGAAGTCGACGTGGTCCACGGTCTTTCGGGGCCCCCGCGGCTAGAGGTGGTCCAGCAGTGAGCGGCAATCGTCCTTGAGCACCTGCTCGTTGGACTGGGCCTTGGCCTCGCAGCCCGCGAACGCCTTCTTCGCCTCCTCCACCCGCCCGAGCTTCGCCTGGCACACGCCTTCGCGCTGGTAGGCCTCCGCCACTTCGGGGCACTTCTCACGGTAGTGGGCGAACTGCCGGCACGCCTCCTCCGTCTTGCCCGTCTCGTCGTAGATGATGCCCAGGTTCTTGTAGCCCAGGCAGAAGTCCGGGTTGGTGGTGATGGCGGCCTTGATGTTCTGCACCGCGTTCGCCGTGTCGCCCTTCTTGTAGAGCGCCCAACCCAGGTTCCCCTGCGCGGAGTAGCCGTGGCGGTACTGCATGTCGTTGAGCGACTCTTCGTACAGCTTGATGGCGTCGTCGTAGCGGCCCTGATCCAGGCGCAGGTTGCCCAGGTTGGTGCGCGCGTCGGAGAAGGACGGCCGCAGCGTCAGCGCCTTCTCGTAGTGGGCCGAAGCCTCGTCGAGCCGCCGGAAGGACAGGTGCAGCAGCAGGCCCACCGCGTTGTGGGCCTCCGGGTTGCCCGGGTTCAGCTCCAGCGCCTTCTGGTACTCCGCGAGCGCGTCCTGCACATGGCCGTGCTGCTGCGCCTGCACGCCCAGGTCGTAGTGGATCTCCGAGCCCTGGCGCTCCTTCTCCGTGGGGACGTGCGCACAGCCCGCCGACGCGAGCGCGAACGCTAGGAAGCAGGAGGAAGTGATGCGGAACATGGGTGCCAATCCAGGGTGGGGGTTCAGAACGCGGCCAGGAAGCGGCCCAGGGTGGTGGCGACGTTGCGCTTCTCTTCGGCGCGGGCCTTCACGGCGGGCACGAGCGTGGGCTCCCGGAAGAACACGGGCAGCGTCTTCAGCCACTCGTCCTGCTGCGCGGGGGCCGCGGCACGCCAGTTCGCGTTGTCCATCATGAAGCCCAGCGACTCCACGAACGCGAGCGCGTCGTCCTCGTCCTCCCGCAGCTCATCCGCGGACTGGATGCGCCGGCCGGACACGTACACCGCGCAGTCCCCCGCCTCCACGAGGTACAGGTACACGAAGACGCCCGCGCCCTGCCCGCCGCGCAGCCCCACCACGAAGGCCTGCGCGGGTCCGGCCTGCTTGCCGGGAATGGCCACGTGCGGCGTGTTGAGGGCCAGGTGCAGCGCCAGCACCTGGTCGCGGTTGGCGGGAAGGCCCCGGTAGCGCTCGTCGATGGTGAACACCGTCGTCTCCCTTCCCGCGCACCCTAACGGGTGGTGAGCGTGAACTCCTCGGTCGCGTCCTGCACGTCCGCAGCCGTCTTCTGGAAGCGGATGAGGGGCGTGTCAATCATCACGTTGCCGCCGCCCTCGTTCCCCTCGCCGATGATCACCTTGAAGACGTTCCCGGGCGACGTGCTGCGGCGGCTGCCCCCAGCCTGCTTGCGGGCAATCAGCGTCACCGCGTTCGCGCCGGGACGCAACTGGCTGGTGATGTCCACCACCACCTGGTCCTCGTTGTTGCGCAAACGGCGCAGCCAGCGCGAGTTCACGTACACGTCGATGTCGAAGTCCGTCATGCCCGGCGTCGTCTGCTCCGTCACCAGCCAGTAGCGCTGGGTGATGCGCCCCGGTGAGGCCGAGGGAGCAGCGGGTGCGGCCGACGCGGGGGCCTGCGCGACGACGCCAGCGTCCGGAGGAGCGGCGGCCGGAGGCGTGGCGGTGGAAGGCGTCGCGGGCGTGGGCGTCACGGTCGTCACGCGGGCGGCGTACCCCGGCGCGTCGATGTAGATGTTCCCTTCCGCGTCGATGCGGACGGTGGCTTTCTCGAAGCGCGTGTTCGTCACCCCGTCGATCTTCACGCCGTTCAGGAAGACCGAACCGGCCAGGGCCAGCATGGGGACGAGCGAGGCCACGACGGTGATGGCAATACGGGCGGAAGGACGGGGCATGGGGGCATTCCTCCTGGGAATCCTCAACAGTCCCGGGAGCTTGCGAACGACTTAGCGCACCCAGGGGAGCGGAACAAGGCGGCGACGACCCTCCTTGGAGCGCTTCGCCGCGCCGAACATTCACCCGGGGGCCCGTCTTCCAGTCCAGCCGCGAAGACCGTCAGGGCGCCGCGGTCGGAGTCTCGTCAGGCGCCGGTGGCGGCAGCTCGCGCTGCGCGAGCGCCCAGTCCCCGCCCAGGCCATGGCCCTCGCGGAAGCGGCGGAAGTCGCGGCGCACGGCCCGGGGGTAGCGGCGGAACTTCTCCAGCTCTCCGGCCTTCATGGCATCCCGGATGCGCGTGGGGCCCGCGTTGTAGGCCATCAGCGCCAGGTCCAGGTCTCCGCCGAAGCGGCCCTGCAGGTTGCGCAGGTAGCGGATGCCCAGGCGCACGCAGACGGCGGGATCGGCGACCACCTCCTCGCGCGACAGCCTCAGGCCTTCCTTCTCCGCCAGGAAGTGCAGCGTGCTGGGCTTGATCTGCATCAGGCCCCGAGCGCCCTTCTCGGAGACGGACTCCTCCTCGAAGTCGGACTCCACGTCGATGAGGGCCAGCACCAGCAGCGGATCATACCCCGTGCGGCGCGACTCCTCGTCGATGGCCTGCCCCAGCCGCCGGCGCAGCGTGAGCCCCAGGTCCGGGGCGCGCTTGGCCAGCACGGCGTCGATGAGGGCCGCCTCCTCGGAGACGGCCTCCTGCGCCACCATCTCGGGGACCACGGGTTGGGAGGTGGGCTCCTCCAGGAGGGGCACCACCCGAGCGGACACCACGAGCGCCACGCCCGCGAGCAGCGGGAGCCGGGAGCACCCGCTGCTCAGGGCATGCAGCCCCGCGAAGAACCGCGTTCCCAACGACCTGCCGCCCGAGGCGGCGGGTCCACTCACTTGCGGTGCTCCAGGGCCTGGATGCGTTCGTTCAGACGCTCCAGGCGGGCACCGAATGCCTGCAACTCCTCGCGGCGCGGCAGCTTCAGGAGGGTCAGGGCCGTGCGGACCCGATCCTCCACGTTGTGCTCCAGGTCCTTGCGGTGCCCCGTCAGCCGGTCCGCGAACTCACGGGCCTGGCGCTTCACCTCGTCCTGGCTCCAGCCCGCGACGGACGCCACGCGCTGCACTGCGCGGGAAGCCTCCTCCTCCGCCGTGTTCACCGCCAGGAGCGCCTGGCTCCAGATCCGTTCGAATGCCTCCGCCACGGAGGTCTTCTCTCGGGGGGCCTCGGTGTTGGTGTCCATGAAGTCTCTCCGGGAGTTACCCCGGGCTCCTTCCGCGGAAGGAACCCTGGGCATTCAAAGGGGTTTGCGACCTAAGCACACCCCATGGGTGATGAAAACGCTGCTCAGGCCCGCGGAGAAGACGCCGCGCCGCCCGAATTCTTGGTCGTCCGGTGGGCACGACGGGTGGGCTTCAGGAGCACATCCAGCTTCTTCGACAGGCGGCTCAGCTCTCGGGTGATCTGCTCCACCTGGGACTGGCTGGCAACTCCCACCGCCTCCACGACCTTCGTCTGGAGCCCGTCCAGCCGCTTGCGCAGCTCCCCGCTCGCGGCGTCCACCTTCTTGCTCAACTCCTGCACGCGAGGGTCGGCGCGCAGCTCACCAGCCTGGACCTTCGTCCACAGGGTCTGGACCTCCTTCGCCGCCACCTGGCCCCGCGTCTCCAGCGCACGGAAGGCCTTGTTCGCCTCCCCTTCCAGGCCCTGGAACCGCTTCTGCGCCTCGGAGAACCGCCCCTTCAGGTAGGCCTCCACGTTCTGCGTCACGCCCGTCTTCTCGTCAGCCTTCGCACTCGTCGTCGCCATGTCGCGCTCCCCCCCGGGTGTTCCGGGTCTCACAACGTGATGCGTCAAAATAACGCACCGCGACATACTGTCAAGCGAACAGGCAGTGGAGTGTGCAAAACGAGAAAGCCGCCGCCCCGGTATGACACCAGGACGGCGGCTGACTCACGAAGCGTCAGGGACGCTTCTTACGGAAGAACTAGGCGACGTCAGTGGACCGGGTGTCCGGCCGCGACGGCGGAGGAGCCAGCGGGCCGGTGTCGCCGTGGGTGGCGGCCAGGGCGGCCTCCATCTCGTTGACCTCGTCCGTGGGGCTCTCCACCTCGATGTCGAGGTGCTTGTAGTTCGGCAGGCCCGTGCCGGCGGGGATGAGCCGGCCCATGATGACGTTCTCCTTGAGGCCGCGCAGGTAGTCCACCTTGCCGTTGATGGCGGCCTCGGTGAGCACCTTCGTGGTCTCCTGGAACGACGCCGAGGAGATGAACGACTCGGTGGAGAGCGACGCCTTGGTGATGCCGAGCAGCAGGGGCTCGCCCACGGCCGGGCGCTTCCCTTCGGACATGACCTTCTCGTTCTCCTCCTCGAACACCCACTTCTCGACCTGCTCGTCGACCAGGAAGTTGGTGTCGCCCACGTCGGTGACGCGCACCCGGCGCAGCATCTGCCGGACGATCGTCTCGATGTGCTTGTCGTTGATCTTCACGCCCTGCAGTCGGTAGACCTCCTGCACTTCGTCCACCAGGTAGCGCGCGAGTTCCTTCTCGCCCAGCACCTTGAGGATGTCGTGCGGGTTGGCCGCGCCGTCCATCATCGCCTCGCCGGCCTTCACGCGGTCGCCGGAGTGGACGTTGATGCTCTTGCCCTTGGAGATCAGGTACTCCTTGGCCAGGTCCGCGCGCTGCTCGCCGCCCACCTCGGGGGTGATGATGAGCTTGCGCTTGCCCTTGGTGTCCTTGCCGAAGGACACCACGCCGTCGATCTCCGCGATCGCCGCCGCATCCTTGGGCTTGCGCGCCTCGAAGAGCTCGGCCACGCGGGGCAGACCGCCCGTGATGTCCTTGGTCTTCGTGGTCTCGCGCGGCACCTTGGCGATGACCTCGCCCGCGGAGATCTCATCCTGGTCGTTGACCGTGATGATCGCGCCCTGGGGCAGGAAGTAGCTCGCCTGGTTCTTGGAGGACGGCAGGTCCTTCACGTTGCCGGCCGCGTCGCGGATGGTGACGCGCGGACGCGCCTCCGGGTCCTTGGACTCGATGACCGTCTTGCGCGACAGACCCGTCACCTCGTCGAGCGTCTCGGACATCGTCACGCCTTCGATGATGTCCTCGTAGCGCACGACACCGCCCACTTCCGTGAGCAGCGGGATGGCGAACGGGTCCCACTCGGCCACCAGCACGCCCGGCTCCAGCTTCTGGCCTTCCTTCACCAGGATGCGGGCGCCGTAGATGATCTGGTAGCGCTCGCGCTCGCGGCCCGACTCGTCGACGACGACGATCTCGCCGTTGCGGTTCATGGCCACCAGCGTGCCGTCCGCCTTCTGCACCGTGTTCAGGCCCGCGAACTTCACGGAGCCCGCGTAGCGGTTCTCAAGGCTGGACTGTTCCGCGCGACGGGTCGCCGCACCACCGATGTGGAAGGTGCGCATCGTGAGCTGCGTTCCCGGCTCACCGATGGACTGCGCCGCGATGACGCCCACGGCCTCGCCCACGGACACCTTGCGGCCACGCGCCAGGTCACGGCCGTAGCACTCCACGCAGATGCCGCGCTTGGCCTGGCACGTGAGCACCGAGCGGATCTTCACCTTGTCCAGACCGCTGTTCTCGATGCGGCGGACGCGCTCCTCGTCGATCTCCTCGTTGGCGCGCACCAGCACCTCGCCCGTCACCGGGTCGAGGATGTCGTCCAGGGCCACGCGGCCCAGGATGCGCTCACCCAGCGGCTCGATGATCTCGCCGCCCTCGACCAGGGCGCCGATGAACAGACCGTCCATGGTGCCGCAGTCGTACTCGTTGATGATGGCGTCCTGCGCCACGTCCACGAGACGGCGGGTGAGGTAACCGGAGTTGGCCGTCTTGAGCGCCGTGTCCGCCAGACCCTTACGGGCGCCGTGCGTGGAGATGAAGTACTGGAGCACGGAGAGGCCTTCACGGAAGTTGGCCGTGATGGGCGTCTCGATGATTTCGCCGGAGGGCTTCGCCATCAGGCCGCGCATACCCGCCAGCTGGCGGATCTGCTGGGCGCTGCCGCGGGCGCCGGAGTCGGCCATGATGTAGATGGGGTTGAACGACGGCTGCTTGCGCGTGATGCGCTTGCCGTCCACGTCCCCGGAAGCCTCGTCCTGGGAGATCTGCTGCATCATCTCCTGGGCGACCTTCTCGGTGATCTCCGCCCAGATATCGATGACCTTGTTGTAGCGCTCACCGTCGGTGATGAGGCCTTCCAGGTACTGGTTCTCGATCTCCGCCACTTCCTTGCGCGCGTAGTCCAGGAACTCCTGCTTCTTCGCAGGGATGATCATGTCCTTGAGCGCGATGGAGATACCGGCGCGGGTCGCGTGGAAGTAGCCCGCGCTGCGGATGCGGTCCGCCAGCAGCACCGTCTCCTTCTCGCCCGTGAGGCGGTAGCAGAGGTCGATGAGGTTACCGAGCGACTTCTTGTCGAGCACCTTGTTGATGGCGTCGAAGCCCACGCGGCGCGGAACGACTTCCCACAGCAGCACGCGGCCGACCGTGGTCTCCTTGCGCTTGCCGTCGATGCGGCACACCACCTTGGCCTGCAGGTGGACCTCACCGTGGTCGTACGCGGCGCGCACCTCGTCCGGCGACGCGAACACGCGGCCTTCGCCGTTGGCGAACTCGCGGGCGCGCGTCATGTAGTAGATGCCGAGCACCATGTCCTGCGTCGGGACGATGATGGGCTTGCCGTTCGCGGGGCTGAGGATGTTGTTCGTCGACATCATCAGCACGCGCGCTTCCATCTGAGCCTCGATGGACAGCGGCACGTGCACGGCCATCTGGTCGCCGTCGAAGTCCGCGTTGAACGCGGCGCACACCAGCGGGTGCAGCTGGATGGCCTTGCCTTCGATGAGCACGGGCTCGAAGGCCTGCATGCCCAGGCGGTGCAGCGTGGGGGCGCGGTTGAGGAGCACCGGGTGCTCGCGGATCACGTCCTCGAGGATGTCCCAGACCTCCGGACGCTCCTTCTCCACCATCTTCTTCGCCGACTTGATGGTGGTGACGTAGCCCTTCTCTTCAAGCTTGTTGTAGATGAACGGCTTGAAGAGCTCGAGCGCCATGATCTTCGGCAGGCCGCACTGGTGCAGGCGCAGCTCGGGACCGACGACGATGACGGAGCGGCCCGAGTAGTCCACGCGCTTGCCGAGCAGGTTCTGACGGAACCGGCCCTGCTTGCCCTTGAGCATGTCGGACAGCGACTTCAGCGGCCGCTTGTTCGGGCCGGTGATGGTCTTGCCGCGGCGGCCGTTGTCGAACAGCGCGTCCACGGCCTCCTGGAGCATCCGCTTCTCGTTGCGGATGATGATGTCCGGCGCGTTCAGTTCCTGGAGCCGCTTGAGGCGGTTGTTCCGGTTGATGACGCGGCGGTACAGGTCGTTGAGGTCGGAGGTCGCGAAGCGGCCGCCGTCCAGGGGCACCAGCGGGCGCAGGTCGGGCGGGATGACCGGGATGACGTCCAGCATCATCCACTCCGGCTTGTTGCCGGAGACACGGAACGCTTCCGCCACCTTCAGGCGCTTGGCGTACTTCTTCCGCTTCGCCTCGCTGGTGGTCTCGCGCATGTCCTTGCGCAGTTCCTCGGACAGCTTCTCCACGTCCAGGGACTTGAGCATCTCGCGGACGGCCTCACCGCCCATGCCCGCGGAGAACGAGTCCTCACCGTGCTCCTGGAAGAGCCGGTGCATCTTCTCCTCGGAGATCAGCTCGCCCTTCTGGAGCGGCGTCGCCTTGGGGTCGATGACCATGTAGCTCTCGCAGTACAGCACCTTCTCCATCTCCTTGAGGGTGATGTCGAGCAGGTTGCCGATGCGGCTGGGCAGCGACTTGAGGAACCAGATGTGGGCCACGGGCGTGGCCAGCGTGATGTGTCCCAGGCGCTCACGGCGCACCTTGGACTGAATCACCTCCACGCCGCACTTCTCGCACACGACGCCACGGTGCTTCATGCGCTTGTACTTGCCGCAGTTGCACTCGTAGTCCTTCACCGGCCCGAAGATGCGGGCGCAGAACAGGCCGTCCCGCTCCGGCTTGAAGGTGCGGTAGTTGATCGTCTCCGGCTTCTTCACCTCGCCGTGCGACCACTGACGGATCTTGTCGGGCGACGCCAGCGCGATGCGGATGGCGTTGAACGACAGCGGGTCCTTCGGCTTCTCGAAGAAGTTGAAAATGTCCTTCACGTTGCCTCCGAAAACTTATGAGCGCTCAAGGCGCCAAACGTTTCGGGCCCCCGCCCTGCGCCCGGCCAGCCGCTCCCTCCAAGAGGAAGCAGCCAGCCGGTCAGGCGGGCGCACCGGCTACTTTGAAAAGGCCTAGGCCTCGGTCCCGGACTTCCGGTCCTCGCCGTCGCCGCCACCCAGGAAGTCACCGCCGAAGCTGCGCTGCCGCTCCGGGGGCGCGCTCTCCAGCAGCTCCACGTCCAGGGCCAGCGACTGGAGCTCCTTGAGGAGCACGTTGAACGACTCGGGCAGGCCGGACTCCAGGACGTTGTCGCCCTTGACGATCGCCTCGTACATGCGCGTGCGGCCCACCACGTCGTCCGACTTGACCGTGAGGAACTCCTGCAGCGTGTACGCCGCGCCGTAGGCCTCCATCGCCCAGACTTCCATCTCGCCCAGACGCTGACCGCCGAACTGGGCCTTGCCGCCCAGGGGCTGCTGCGTGACGAGCGAGTAGGGCCCGATGGAACGGGCGTGGATCTTCTCGTCCACCAGGTGGTGTAGCTTGAGCATGTACATCACGCCCACGGTGACGTTCTGGTCGAACGGCTCACCCGTGCGGCCGTCGAAGAGCACCATCTGACCGGAGCGCGGCAGCCGGCCCTCGTCGAAGAGGGCGTGCAGCTCCGTCTCGCGAGCGCCGTCGAACACCGGCGTCGCCACGTGGATGCCCTTCTTCAGGCGGCGGCAGAGGTCCTGGACCTCCTGGTCGGACAGGCCGTCCACGAAGTCGCCGAAGGCCTTGTCGTCGTAGACGGTCTTCAGCTGCTTCTTGAGCTGCTCGCCGCTGAAGTTCTCTTCGATGTAGCGCTGCAGCTGCTCGCCCACGCCCTTCGCGGCCCAGCCCAGGTGGACCTCGAGGATCTGCCCGATGTTCATGCGGCTGGGAACGCCGAGCGGGTTGAGGACGATGTCCACCGGACGGCCATCCTCCAGGTACGGCATGTCCTCCTCGGGGAGGACGCGGGACACGACGCCCTTGTTGCCGTGGCGGCCGGCCATCTTGTCGCCCACCGCCAGCTTGCGCTTGATGGCGACGTACACCTTCACCATCTTGATGACGCCCGGGGGGAGCTCGTCGCCCTTCTTGATGCGGGCGATCTTCTCGCCGAAGGCCAGCTTCACGGCCTCCTTCGTCTCCTCCAGGCTGCGCAGGATGTCGCGCAGGCGCGCGTCCAGCGGGTCGCCCACGGAGATCTCGCCCCAGTACTTGTACGGCACCGTGGCCAGCAGCTCGTCGTTGAGGATGTCCCCCTTCTTCAGGAGGATCTTCCCCTTGTCGTCCACGAGCTTGCCCTGGACCTCCTTGCCGCGGACCAGCCCGCGGAGGCGGCTGTACGCGGAGTCCTGGAGGACCTTGATCTCGTCGTTCTGGTCCTTGAGGAGCTTCGCCTCCTCCATGGACTCGATCTGCTTGGCGCGCTCGTCCTTCTCCACGCCCTTGCGGCTGAACACCTTGGCGTTGATGACGGTGCCGACAACGCCCGGGGGCACGCGCAGCGAGCTGTCGCGCACGTCGCCGGCCTTCTCACCGAAGATGGCGCGCAGCAGCTTCTCTTCGGGGGAGAGCTGGGTCTCGCCCTTCGGAGTGATCTTGCCCACCAGCACGTCGCCGGGCTTCACCTCGGCGCCGATGCGGATGATGCCGCTCTCGTCCAGGTCCTTGAGGGCTTCCTCACCCACGTTCGGGATGTCGCGGGTGATCTCCTCCTTGCCCAGCTTGGTGTCGCGCGCGATGCACTCGAACTCCTCGATGTGGATGGACGTGAAGACGTCCTCCTTGAGGATGCGCTCGCTGAGCAGGATGGAGTCTTCGAAGTTGTAGCCCTGCCACGGCATGAACGCGACGACGATGTTCTGTCCCAGCGCCAGCTCACCGGTCTCGGTGGCCGGGCCGTCCGCGATCACGTCGCCCTTCTTCACCCGGTCACCCTTGCGGATGATGGGCTTCTGGTTGAGGCACGTGTTCTGGTTGGAGCGCTGGTACTTGAGCAGGTTGTAGATGTCCACTTCGCTGGACACGTCGCTCAGGGCCGCGTTGGAGTCCGCCTTCACCACGATGCGGCCGGCGTCCACCGACTCCACGACGCCGTCACGGCGGGCCACGCACGTCACGCCCGAGTCGCGCGCGACGATGGCCTCGATGCCCGTACCCACGAGCGGCGCGGACGTGCGCAGCAGCGGCACGGCCTGGCGCTGCATGTTGGAACCCATGAGCGCGCGGTTCGCGTCGTCGTTCTCCAGGAACGGGATGAGGGAGGCGGCCACCGACACCAGCTGGTTCGGGGACACGTCCATCAGGTCCACGTCCTCGGCCTTGACCTGGACGAACTCGCCGCTGCGGCGGCTCTGCACCAGCTCGTTGACGAACTTGCCCTTCTTGTCCGTCTCCGCGTTCGCCTGGGCGATGGTGTGCTTCTCCTCCTCGAGCGCCGAGTAGAAGGCCACGTCCCCCGTCACGCTGCCCGCGTCCACCTTGCGGTACGGCGTCTCCACGAAGCCGAACTCGTTGACACGCGCGTAGGTCGACAGCGACGCGATGAGGCCGATGTTCGGGCCTTCCGGCGTCTCGATGGGGCAGATGCGGCCGTAGTGCGTCGGGTGCACGTCGCGGACTTCGAAGCCCGCGCGCTCACGCGTGAGGCCGCCAGGCCCAAGGGCCGACAGACGGCGCTTGTGCGTGACTTCCGAGAGCGGGTTCGTCTGGTCCATGAACTGCGACAGCTGGCTGGACCCGAAGAACTCCTTGATCACCGCCGTCACCGGCTTGGCGTTGATCAGGTCGTGCGGCATGAGCGTCTCGATCTCCTGGAGGCTCATGCGCTCCTTGATCGCGCGCTCCATGCGGACGAGGCCGATGCGGTACTGGTTCTCCAGGAGCTCGCCCACCGCGCGGACGCGGCGGTTGCCCAGGTGGTCGATGTCGTCGATCGTCCCCTTGCCGTTCTTCAGGTCGATCAGGTAGCGGATGACCTCCAGGATGTCGCGCTTGGTCAGGATCTGACCGTCGAGGGGCTCCTCGAGGCTGAACTTGAAGTTCAGCTTGAGGCGGCCGACCTTGGACAGGTCGTAGCGCTCAGGGTTGAAGAACAGGTTGCTGAACAGGTTCGTCGCCGTCTCCGGCGTCGGGGGATCACCCGGGCGCAGACGCCGGTAGATCTCCATGATCGCCTGCTCGGGCGACTCGATCTTGTCCAGCATCAACGTCTCACGCAGGTACGGACCCACGTTGAGGTTGTCGATGAAGAGGACCTTGAACTCCTTGATTTCGCGCTTGAGGAGCTCGTCCACCTTCTCCTGCGAGACCTCCTCGTTGCACTCGAGGATGACCTCACCGGTGTTCTCGTCCACCACGTCGTAGGCGGACACCTTGGTGAAGAGCTCGTCCGCGTCGATGGGCAGCTTGGTCATCTTCGCCGCCTCAAGCTTCTTGATGGCGGCGCGCGTGAACTTGCGGTTCTTCTTGACGATCAACTCACCGGACTTGGTCTTGATGTCGCGCGTGGCGCGCTGACCCGGCAGGAGCTCCAGCTCGACGGACTTCTCGAAGTCCGCGGCGCTCTGCAGGTAGATGGTCTCGGTGGCGTAGTAGTAGTTGAGGATCTCCTCGGTCGAACCCTTGAAGTCGAGCGGGTTCTTCTTCGCCGTGTCACCGACGGCGCCCAGGGCGCGGATGAGCACGGTGGCCGGCAGCTTGCGGCGCCGGTCGATGCGCACGTACAGCAGGTCCTTGTGGTCGAACTCGAAGTCGATCCACGAGCCGCGGTACGGGATGATGCGGGCGTTGTAGAGCAGCTTGCCCGACGAGTGGCTCTTGCCCTTGTCGTGGTCGAAGAACGCACCCGGGCTGCGGTGCAGCTGGCTCACCACGACACGCTCGGTGCCGTTGATGATGAACGTACCGTTCTGGGTCATCAGCGGGATTTCGCCGAAGTAGACCTCTTGCTCCTTCACGTCGCGGATGGACTGGGCGCCGGTCTCCTCGTCCTTGTCCCAGACGACCAGGCGCACGACGACCTTGATAGGCGCCGAGTAGGTCATTCCACGCTGGTGGCACTCATCGACGTCGTACTTCGGCTTCTCCAGGTGATAGCTGACAAACTCCAGCGAGGAGGTCTCGTTGAAGTCCCGGATCGGGAAGACGGACTTGAAGACACCCTGAAGGCCAAGATCCTCACGCTTCTCCGGGGCGATGTCGGCCTGGAGGAACTTCTCGTAGGATTGCTTCTGGATGTTGATGAGATTGGGAATGTCGATGATCTTCGCGATTTTGGCGAAGGTCTTCCGCACGCGGAAATTGTTCTGGATCTGCGTCGGCATTCGGTCTCCGGGGACGGCTGCTCGGGCGGGGCAAACTTCAGTAACGCGCGGCGGCGCCGGGAAATTTGGCAAATGTCAAATGGGCAAAGCCGGCGCCCCAGCATAGGGAGCGCCGGCCTGCTCATCCGATCAGGCGGCTACCCGGGATTTCCCGGAAGAACAGGGTAGCCCCTGCACAGAACTACTTGATCTCGACGGTGGCGCCAGCGGCGACGAGCTGGTCCTTGATCTTCTTGGCGTCGTCCTTGTTGACGCTTTCCTTGACCGTCTTGGGCGCGCCCTCGACCAGGTCCTTGGCCTCCTTCAGGCCCAGGCCGGTGATGGCGCGGATCTCCTTGATGACGTTGATCTTGTTGGCGCCGGCGTTCGCCAGCACCACGTTGAACTCCGTCTTCTCCTCAACAGGAGCGGCGGCGGCGGCGGGGCCCGCGGAGGCAACGGCCACGGCGGCGGCGGAAACGCCCCACTTGTTCTCCAGCATCTTCACGAGCTCGCCCGCCTCGAGGACGGTGAGCTTCGAGAGTTCTTCAGCAATCGCGTTCAAATCGGCCATGGAACTGTTCCTTCTGGTTGACTAACGGCCGGCGACCCATTTGGGCGGCTCGGCCGAAGAGGTTGCGGCAGAAAAACTTCTCGGGACGATTACTGACCCTGCGCCTTGTCCGCGTGCGCTTGGATGACGCGCGCGAGCTGCGACCCGGGGGCCGCGATGGTCCGGACCAGCTTGCCTGCAGGCTGGTTGAGCATGCCGAGCAACATCCCGCGCAGCTCATTGAGGCCCGGCAGCTTCGCCAGTGCCTTCACGCCGTTGGCGTCGACCTTTTTACCGGCGACGACGGCGCTACGGACCTTGATGGTCTCCATGTCCTTGATGAAATCCATCAGGATCTTCGCAGGAGCCACCTCGTCGTCGTAGCTGATGCACAGCGCCACGGGACCCGTGAAGTCATCAGAAATCGCGGAGACGGTCGTACCCTGAGCGGCACGGCGCGCCAGCGTGTTCTTGATGACCTTGTACTCGACCTTGCCCTCGCGGAACTTGCGACGCAGCTTGGTGACGGTCTCGACGTTCACCTTGGAGGACTCCACGAGCACCGCGGTCTTGGTCCGCGCAAACTTCTCGTGAAGGTCCTTGATCATCTCTTCCTTCTCGCTCTTCAGCACCTTGACTCACCTCCTTCATGGCCCGACCTGACGGTCGGGCGTGATGCCTGGGCCAAAGTGGCAGAGCGAGAGAGGAGCCTCCGAGAGGCACCACACCGCACCTCCAGTCTCGGCAGGGCTGACCTTGCGGTCGTTTGAACCAGGAGCGGATGGACGGCCCGACCGGTTGCCCGGTTCCCAACGGACGCGTCTTCTCCAATCCAGGTCCCTGCTGTCATGAACCAGGTCGGAACGCCGCGTCTCTCGACATGGCGCCCCAATTGCAAAAGCCGGGGGCCTATACCCCCGGCTTTCGCAAAGATCCAGCACTTTCTAACGGACCGACGTTCACGGGCGACAGGATTGACGCTCCCCGTCAGGGAGCGCACCCTTCCCTGCCCGTTCTGGCACCCGCGATTAGCGGTGACGCGCCAGGATTTCCGTGGTGTCGAGCTTGATGCCCGGCCCCATGGTCGTCGAGATGGCGATGCCCTGCAGGTACACGCCCTTGGCGGTGGCCGGCTTGAGCTTCATCACCAGGTCCACCAGCGCGTTGAAGTTCGCCTCGAGCTTGTCCGCGGGGAAGGAGGCCTTGCCCATCTTCGCGTGGACGATGCCCGCCTTCTCAGCGCGGAAGTCGACCTTACCGCCCTTGGAGTCGCGGATGGCCTTGGCGACGTCCATGGTCACCGTGCCGACCTTCGGGTTCGGCATGAGGCCACGGGGACCGAGCACCTTACCGAGGCGGCCGACGATGCCCATCATGTCCGGCGTCGCGATGACGGTGTCGAAGTCGAGGAAGCCCTCCTCGATGCGCTTCTGGAGGTCCTCGGCGCCGACGATGTCCGCGCCGGCGTTGGTGGCCTCGGTGGCGCGCTCGCCCTTGGCGAACACGGCCACGCGCACGGTGGCGCCGGTGCCGTGCGGGAGCACCACGGCGCCACGGACCATCTGGTCCGCGTGCTTCGGGTCCACGCCCAGGTTGATGGCGACGTCGACCGTCTGGTCGTACTTGGTCGCGCGGGTATCCACCGTCTTCTTCAGCAGCGCGAAGCCCTCGGCGACGGCGTAGCGCTTGTTGCGGTCCACCAGCTCGTTGGACGCGCGGAACTTCTTTCCATTGGTAGCCATGGCAGGAATCCTTGAGATGTAGGGCGGGCTAACCGACGACGTCGATGCCCATGGAGCGCGCGGTGCCGGCAATGGTGTTCATGCAGGCTTCGAGGGACGCGGCGGTGGTGTCCTGGATCTTCTTGTTGGCGATCTCCTCGAGCTGCTTGCGAGTGATCTGCCCCACCTTCTCCTTGCCCGGCTTCTTCGCGCCCGAACCCTTCTTCTTCTCCGTGTGGAGACCCGCGGCCTTCTTGATGAGGATGGCGGCGGGAGGGGTCTTCAGGATGAAGGTGAAGGAGCGGTCCTGATACACGGTGATGATCACCGGGATGATCAGACCCTCCTTGGCCTCCGCCTGCGTCTTGGCGTTGAACTGCTTGCAGAACTCCATGATGTTCACGCCCTGCTGACCGAGCGCGGGACCAATCGGCGGGGCGGGGTTCGCCTTGCCGGCGGGAATCTGCAACTTGACCTGACCTGTGACCTTCTTCATCGGCGGACTGCTGCCTTTCGAGAGGGTGGTTCCAACGGGCCGCCAGACGGGGCGACCCTCCCACCCGTTGATCCGCGCCCGTTACCCGGGCGCGGAAGACTTGTGAAACTAGCCGGTGGTCTTCTCCACCTGCATGAAGTCGAGCTCCACGGGGGTCGCACGGCCGAAGATGCTGACGAGCACGCGCACGCGGCCCTTCTCCGGGTTGACCTCTTCCACGGTGCCATTGAAGTTGGCGAACGGACCGTCGATGACGCGCACCGTATCGCTGGTCTCGAACTGGACCTTGGGCTTGGCTTTGTGGGCGCCCTCGGTGACCTGCGCGGTGAGACGCTCGACCTCGCGGTCCGACATGGGCCGGGGCTGCTCGTTCTGGCCGACGCCCGGGAACCCCGTCACCTTGGAGGTGTTCTTCACCAGGTGGACGGTGGTGTCGCTGAGCTCCATCTGGACGAAGATGTAGCCCGGAAACAGCTTGCGGCGGGTGGTCTTCTTCTCGCCGTTCACCATCTCCACGACCTGCTCCATGGGGATGAGGATCTCACCAATCAGATCCTGGTCCTGCAGGCCCTTGAGGCGCACCTGCTCTTCCAGGTTCTTCTTCGCCTGGTTCTCGTAGTTCGAGTAGGTCTGGACCGTGAACCATTTCTTCGCCATTACAGCTTCCCCCACAGGGCAGGCAGCCACTCCACCATCAAGTTGTAGGCGACGGTGTCGATGCAGAAGAGCAGAACGGCCGCCACCAGCGAGGCGACGACCACGGCCATGGTCGACGCGCGAGTCTCCGACCAGGTAGGCCAGGTGACCTTCATCAACTCGGACGCCACGTCGATGGAGAGGGTGTGCGTGCGGGGGTGGAAGTAGGCCGCCAGCACCAGGGCGAGGGCGACCACGTAGCCCACCAGCGTCGACACACGCCAGCCGAGGCCTTCGAAGAGCTCCACGTCGCTCCAGCCGAACCGGCTCCAGAGCAACCCGAAGACGTGCTCCAGGAAGAGGGCCAGGACGATGCCGGTGACGAGATAGAAGATGACCACGAGCCGCTTGGGGTCGATGCCCGAGCGGTTAGCCTGCTGGCTGGCCTCAGATGCCGTCGCCATGGTGCCTCACGAGGGAGTGCGGAAGCGGGACTGCGAAAAGGCAGGGACCCCCGGCACCGCTCGGTACCGGGGGTCCCTGTACTGAAGCTGGCAGGCCAGGAGGGATTCGAACCCCCAACACGCGGATTTGGAGACCGCTGCTCTACCGTTGGAGCTACTGGCCTAAACCTTCATGGAAACCGACGACCTAGACCTTGCCTTCCTTGTGGTCCGTGTGCTTGCGGCAGCGAGGGCAAAACTTGCTCAGCTCAAGCTTGTCCTGGCTCTTCCGCTTGTTCTTCGTGGTCGTGTAGTTCCGCTCTTTGCACGTGGTGCACTCGAGCGAGATGATGGAGCGATTACCCTTAGGCATGGTTCATTTCACCAGATGCGAGAAGGGAAGGCTACAAAAGCAGCCCTCCCCTCCGCAACTCAGTGCCCGTGAAAGCCGGTCGGCGGGAAGCCGACTAGGCGATGATCTCCGCAACGACGCCGGCGCCCACCGTACGGCCACCCTCGCGAACGGCGAACCGGAGCTCCTTCTCCATCGCGACCGGGGTGATGAGCTCCACCTCGATGGCGATGTTGTCGCCCGGCATGACCATCTCGACGTTGTCCGGCAGCTTCACCGTGCCCGTCACGTCCGTGGTGC
>NZ_RAWR01000118.1:0-31927 GCF_003986945.1 Corallococcus sp. AB018
GGGCGCGGCGACGGGAACGGGAGGGAGGCACGGGCGGCGGAACTCCTGGCGCGAAGGGCGTGACGCTGGCGCGCCCAACCTAACCGATGCGGCCAGGAGGGACGTCTGGAATGAAAACAACGTTCCCTTGTCGTCGTGTTTCGGCGGTGTACCCAGGCTGCCTTGACACTCCCGGGGGCCGACAGTAAGCCAGCCGGGAACCCTCAGATGCTCTCGCGCGCCCACACCCTTGCCCGCCTCACCGCGATGCTGCTCGTCGCGCTCTGGGGTGCCCAGCCGCTGGGTCTGGCGCTGCACGTGGAGCAGCACGCGCACCGGTTCTGTCCGCAGCACCAGACGTTCGAAGAGGACGCGCGGCGCGCGAACCCCGCGCTGTCCCGCTTCTCCGAGCGCGCCCCCGTCGTCGCCTCCGTGCCGCCCGCCGTGGCGGACGCGACGGCCCTCAACCACGAGACGTGCCCGCTGCTCACGGCCGCCCCGCAGGTGGAGGCCCTCCAGGGTTCGGGCGTCGCTTCCGCTTCGGCGTGCGTGGAGAGCAATCACCCGGCCACCGCGCCGCCCCGTTCCTTCGCGCCGCTCGCCGTCCTCGACACCGCGCCCAAGGCCTCGCCTCCGACGCACGCGTAGTTCCGCGTGTCGTGTCGTGAAGCAGGTCATCAGGTCGACGGTCGTCGCGGGGTGCGCATGCGCATGCTCCACGGCCGGCCGGTTCCGAGGAGCCAACATCCGTGTCATCCCTTCCGCGCAGGCATCCCCGCGCCCTCGCCGTCGTGCTCGCAGCGCAGCTGTCCGCGAGCGCGGCGTGGGCCCAGCAGTCATCACCGCCCTCCACCGAGTCACCCCCACCTTCCGAGTCTCCCGCGCCCGCCGAGGACACTCCGGCGCTGAGCCCGGAGGAGATGGAGGAGATTGAGAAGGCGCTGGGCACGGACACGAGCACGCGCGCCCGTCCGTCCGTCGACACGTCCCCGGTGTCACCCACCGCGACGAACGACTCCGGCGTGACGCCGCTCAAGCTGCCCAACGCCATCTCCAGCGGCACCAACTTCCTCAACCTGAGCTTCATCCTGGACATGGCCCTGGCGGCCTTCTCCAACAAGGAGCCCCTCCAGGGCGGCGCGCACGACCCGACGAAGAACGGCTTCAACCTCCAGCAGTTGGAGCTGTCCATCGGCTCCGTGGTGGACCCGTACTTCCGCTTCGACAGCAACCTCGTCTTCAGCCAGTTCGGCGTCGAGATTGAAGAGGCGTACGTCACCACGCTGGACCTGCCCCTCAACCTCCAGGTGCGCGCGGGCCAGTTCCTCACCCGCTTCGGCCGCATCAACGCCACGCACCCGCACGCGTGGGACTTCGTGGATCAGCCCTTCATCATGAGCCGCTACTTCGGCGCGGAGGGCAACCGCGGCCTGGGCGTGGAGGGCTCCTGGCTCACGCCGCTGCCCTGGTACGTGGAGGTGATTGGCAGCGCCACCGACGCCACGGGCGAGGCCACCGCGCGCAGCTTCTTCGGCGCCGCCGCCGAGCGCGTGCTGTCACCGCTGGACTTCCAGCTCACCGGCGCGGTGAAGCAGTTCTTCCCGCTGTCGGACGACCTGTCGCTGTTGTGGGGCCTGTCCGTCGCCACGGGCCCCAACCCCACGGGCTACCGCAACTACACCAGCATCTACGGCACGGACGTGTACCTGAAGTTCCGGCCCATCACGTCGCAGAGCTCGCAGCAGCTGGTGTTCCAGGCGGAGGTGCTCTACCGCCGCAGGCAGGTGCCGGAGGACGTGCTGTCCGACTGGGGCGGCTACGCGCAGACGGTGTGGCGCTTCTCCAACCGCTGGGCCACGGGCGTGCGCTACGAGTTCGGCTCGGCCGCGAAGACGCTGGAGGGCCGGGTGGCGAATGATCCGCTCGACCCCGAATGGATTTCCGACCGCCAGCGCATCACCGCGTCGGTGACGTTCTGGCCCACCGAGTTCTCCCGCCTGCGACTGCAGGCCGCCACGGACCGGGTGGGCTGGCGCGGGTCGCCGGACTACTCGGCCTTCCTCGCCCTTGAAGTCGTGACTGGCGCCCACGGTGCCCATGCGTTCTGACCTCTTCCTCCGGAGCCCTTCCATGCGTTCCCTTCGCCTGTTCGCGGCCCTGTGCGCCGCCGTCGTCAGCCTCACCGCCGTTCCCGCTCGCGCGGATTTGAAGGTCGTCGCCACCCTCCCGGACCTGGCCGCGCTGGCCAAGACCGTGGGCGGGGACAAGGTGGACGTCATCGCGCTCGCGCTGCCCACGCAGGACCCGCACTTCGTGGACGCCAAGCCGAACCTGGCGCTCGCGCTCAACCGCGCGGACCTGCTCATCGCCGCGGGCCTGGACCTGGAGATCGGCTGGCTGCCCACGCTCCAGATGGGCGCGCGCAACAACCGCATCCTGACGGGCAACGCGGGCTACCTGGACGCGTCGCGGTTCGTGAGCCTCCAGGAGATCCCCGCCGGGCAGGTGGACCGCAGCCAGGGCGACGTGCACCCCGGCGGCAACCCGCACTACCTCTATGATCCGCGGCAGGCACTCAAGGTGGCGGCCGCCATCGAAGCGCGCATGTCGCAGCTGGATGAGAAGAACGCCGCCACCTACAAGGCCAACCTCGCGAAGTTCACGCAGGAGCTGCAGGCGGCGCAGACGGGCTGGGAGAAGCGGCTCGCGGGCTTCAAGGGCGTGCCCGTCATCGCGTACCACCGCACGACGGCGTACCTGCAGGCCTGGCTGGGCTTCAAGACCATCGCCTTCCTGGAGCCCAAGCCGGGCATCCCGCCAAACCCGTCCCACGTCGCGCAGGTGCTGGCGCAGGGCAAGGCCAACAAGGTGAAGCTGGTCCTCAAGGAGGACTACTACCCGGACAACATCGCGAAGCTCGTGGCGTCGAAGATTCCCGCCGCGCTCGTCACGCTGCCCGGCGGCACCGACTTCCGTTCCAGTCAGACGTACGTGCAGCGCCTGGAGTTGATGGTGGGCCGCCTGGAGCAGGGCCTCGCCGGGAAGGGGCAATGACGCCATGAAGCGCTTTCCAACCCAGGCGTGGTTGCTTCCCTTCGCGCTGCTGTCCGGGTGCGCGTTCGATGCGGGCGAGGGCTTCGCGGTGCTCGAGCCCTCCGTCCAGGCCGCGTACTCGCCGGTGTCCGGCCGCAATGCGGGTGATGGCTACCAGGCGCTCGCGTCCGACTTCCAGCTGCGCATGGACACCGGAACGGTGAGCCTGGGCAGCATCGACCTGATTGCCAGCTCCGGGGGCGGAGGCAGCACGACGTTCGACCCGTCCTCGCCACCGCCGGGCTACTCGCTGTGCCACAACGGGCACTGCCACAGCGACTCCGGGGCGCTCGTGGACTACGAGGACATCCAGGCGGAGTTGGGCGGCGGAGGCAGCACCACCGTCACCGTGGCCAACCTGCCGGTGGACGCGGAGCTGGACCTGCTGGCACCCGCGACCCGGGACCTCACGTGCAAGCCCGCCTGTGAGCTGGGCAAGGCGACGCTGTCCCGCGGACGCTGGGCCGTCACGGGCCTGCGGATGACGGGCAGCGTGCGCGATGGCCGTGTGCCTGCGCGCTTCGCGGGCGCCCTGCCCTTCCGCTTCACCGCGGCGGTGACGGGCGCGGAGGCCACGCCGGTGGCGGTGCTCACCGGCGCTCTGGACGTGCCGTCCGACCGGGAGAATGAGCCGCGCGTGGCGTTGGGCCTGAAGCTGGAGCTGACGCCGGCCCTCTTCGACGCGGTGGACTGGTCCGCCGTGCCACCAGGCGCTGACGGGGTGATTGACCTGGACGATTCCAAGTACGCGGCGGTGCGCACCGCGCTTTTGGAGAAGGTGGCGGCGCTGAGCCCCACCGCGGAGGTGAACCGTGGCTCACGGTGATCACGAGACGGAGCTGGACCGGGGCCATCGCGCCGCGGTGCCGGAGCCGGGCGAGCCGCTGCTGAAGTGCGAGCAGCTCGTCATCGGCTACGGGGGCAAGGACATCCTGCCGCCCATGGACCTGGTGGTGCGCCGCCACCAGTTCGTGGCGGTGGTGGGCCGCAACGGCTCTGGCAAGAGCACCTGGTTCAAGACGCTGCTGGGACTGATTCCCCCGGTGTCCGGCCGCATCGCGCTGGGCGCGCCGCACATCCGCAGCGCGTACGTGCCGCAGATGTCCGCCATCGACTCGCTGTTGCCCGTGCACACGCGGGAGCTGACCGGGTGGGGACGGCTGTCCGGGTGGAACTTCCTGCGGCCCTTCCCCAACAAGACGGACCGCCAGAAGGTGGAGGCGGCGCTCGATACGGCGGGCGCACGCGGCATCGCGAAGCGGCCCTTCCGAGACCTGTCCGGCGGCGAGAAACAGCGCGCGCTGCTGGCGCGGGTCATCGCCACCGAGGCGGACGTGGTGCTGCTGGATGAGCCCACCGCCGCGATGGACGCGGTGGCGGAGAAGCAGACGATGCTGCGGCTGTGCGCGCTCGCGCATGACCGCGGCCTGGGCGTGGTGGTGGTGAGCCACGACCTGTCCGTCGCCGCCGAGCACGCCGACGTCATCCTCTTCGTGGACCGCGAGCACCGCTGCTTCGTCATGGGCGATGCGCGCACCGTGTTCTGCCACCCCGCCTTCCGCCGCCAGTACGGCGACG
Source organism: Corallococcus sp. AB018 (assembly GCF_003986945.1). NCBI lineage: Bacteria > Pseudomonadati > Myxococcota > Myxococcia > Myxococcales > Myxococcaceae > Corallococcus > Corallococcus sp. AB018. The sequence continues at coordinate 4,651 of NZ_RAWR01000118.1, forward strand.
ACTACTGCCACACCGCGCCCCAGGGACCCCACCGTGGAAACAACCCTGCTTGAGCCCTCGAAGTGGGAACAGTTCCAGATGGGCTGGGAGCTGTTCCGAGACCCCATCCTCTGCGCGCTCATCGCCGGGTGCGTGCTGGGCTTCCTCAGCGTCTACGTGGTGCTGCGGCGCATGGTGTTCGTCAGCGCGGCGGTGACGAACACCGCGGGCCTGGGCGTGGCCCTGGCCTTCTTCGCGGAGATCCACCTGGGCGTGCACGTGGACCCATTGGTGGGCGCGGTGGTGCTGTCCGTCGCGGCCACGCTGCTCCTGATGATTGAACCCGCGAGGCTGCGGCTGTCGCGGGAGAGCCTGCTGGGGTGCGCGTTCGCCTTCGCGGGCGGCGCGGCCATCCTGGTGGGTGACCGCATCGCGCAGGAGGCGCACGACATCCAGGGCATCCTCTTCGGCACCGCGGTGCTGGTGACGCCGGATCAACTCCAGGCGGTGGCGGTGGCCGGCGGGGTGCTGATGGTGCTGCACCTGTGGTGGTTCCGGGGCATCGCCTTCGTGAGCTTCGACCGCATTGGCGCCACCGTGCAGGGGCTGCCGGTGAAGCTGCTGGACACGGTGTTGATGGTGTCCATCGGCATCATGGTGGGCGTGTGCGCGCGGGCCCTGGGCGCCCTGCCCGTCTTCGCGTTCTCCACGCTGTCGGCCATCGCCGCGCTGGTGCTGGACCTGCGGCTGCCGTGGACGTTCTTCACGGCGACCGTGCTGGGCGGCATCGCGGGCGCGGGCGGATACCTGTTCGCGTACTTCTACGACTTCCCGGTGGGCGGTTCGCAGACCGTCCTGTCCGGGGTGCTGGTGCTGCTGATGATGCTCGTGCGCCTGGTGCGCGAGCCCTTCAAGAGCAGGGCGTAAGCGGTGGGCCGCCGTCGTCCCGGCTTCAGCGGACGGCGGCGGACACCTTCTTGAACTCGGGCGTGCCGGCGCGGCCCAGCATGTCGAACAGGGCCGACTCCACGGTGAGGATGCGCGCGCCCGCGTCGCGGCACAGCTCCAGTCCCACGCGGCGGTCCTCCTCCGAGCGCGACAGCACCGCGTCCGCGAGCAGGCACGGCTCCCGGCCGCTTTCCGCCAGGTCGCGCGCCGTCTGGAAGACGCAGATGTGCGTCTCCATGCCGGTGATGAGCACCTGCTTGCGGTCCCCCAGCACGGAGAGCACATCCGGCGTGGCGGCGGAGAACTCCATCTTCTCCAGCGGCTTGAACTCACCCAGGCGCAGCTTGAGCAGCGAGTGCGTGCGGCCCAGGCCCTGCGGGTACTGCTCCGTGACGATGACCGGCAGGCCCAGGGCCCGCGCGCCCTCCACGGCGGCACCCGTGCGCGCGAGCATGCGGTCCAGGGCGTCGCGGTCCATCGCGGCGCACAGGCGCTCCTGGATGTCGACGACGAGCAGCGCGGCCTGCTCGGGCTTCAGGCGGAACGACGGCATGGGGCGGCTCCTTGGAGGATGACCCCTAGTGACGCGAACGCCGCGCCTGCGTCAAGCGCGGCGGCGTGCCTCCTCAGGCCCCGTGAACGGTCCAGGGCGCTCCTCCACCCCGAGGGACGGGCGCGGTGTCCACCGAGGCCACGTCTGGCACCCGACGGAGCGCCGTGCGGCCGCGGTGGCCCCGGGCCGCGAAGCCCCGTGCGCGTTGCAGGCCCGGCAGGTGCGGATCCGCGTCGCGCCACAGGTCCAACACCACGGCGAAGTCGTGCGCCGCCTCGGACATGCACTCGCAGGCGACGTGGGCCTCCGCGACCAGGAGCATGCAGTGGCCGCAGCCGGGCCGCTCCCCTGCACGCTCCAGCGCCAGCTCTAGGGCCTTCTCCTCGCGGCCGGAGCGCAGCCGGACACGGGCCAATGTCTCACGGGGCGGCCGGCAGAAGAGCGCGGGGCCCACGGGACGCAGGCGGCGCTCCAATCGCAGCGCCCGCGTGAGCGCGGCCTCCGCCCGGCCGGAGTCTCCCCGGCGCGCATCCAGCGTGCCCCGCAGTTCCTGCGCGGCGACCTCCACCGTGCGCGCCACGTCGCGAGCGCACAGGGCACGGCCCTCGGAGCGCGTCGCTTCGGACAACGTGAGCACCAGCGCATCCAGGCTGCCGCACGCGCGCTCCACGTCGCCCAGCCGTCCCGTCTCCAGGGCACAGACGCCTTTCGCGTACAGGCGCACGGCGTCGCGCAGTCCTGCCTCCGCGACGGTGGCGGCGTCTCCCAGCTCCATGGGGACCTCCGCCGCCGCCCGGCTGAAGCCGAAGCGCAGGTGCGCGGCGACGAGCGTGGTGGCGGCGAAGAGCACCGCCTGCGGCTGGCCTCCTGAAGCCTCCACGCGCTGCCGCAGCTTTCGCGCCCAGCTCTGCGCTCCCCGGTACTGCCCCACTTCCACGCAGCCTTCGCTGAGCAGGCGCAGGGCGGTGTCCGCGCTCGGCGCCACGTCGAGGGGCAGTGATTCGCGCGCGAGGTACGCGTCATCCGCCGTCACCGCCGACTCCAGGATGCGGTTCGCCTCCACCGCCTTGCCCACGCGCAGCAACAGGCGTCCAGCGGCGAGCAGCGCGGGACTTCCCGCGGGCACGAGCGATGGAAGGAGTTCCGCGCTCTCCAACGCCGTCTCCGGCCGGGCGCTGGGCAGCCACGCCTGCACCCAGGCCACGTGCACTCCCGCATGGTGCGGGTGCGTGCGCAACAGGTCGCGCAGGAGCAACTGCGCATACGGCTGTCCCTGCCCGGGACGTCCGTCGGATTCGTACCCGTCCAGCAGGAAGCCCGCGAGCAGCAGGCGCGGCTCGGGCTCCTGGGGGAAGCGGTCGATGAGGCACTCCATCTCCCGCACGAAGGCATGCCTGCCATTGGCGGGGCCCTTGTCCGCGAGGAGGCTGGCCGCGACGACCAGCCGCTGCTCCATGTCGGTGGTGCCCTCCGCCAATGTCAGCGCCTTGCGGATGGCCTCCGCGCGGTCCGCGGCGAAGCGCTGCCCCACGCCCCGGGCGAGCGCGAGCCCCCACCACGCCATGGCGAGGGATGGATCCTGTCGCGCGGCCTCCGCGAAGGCGCGCCGGGCCTCCAGCGCCCAGCCCAGATGCAGCAGGCGCAGGCCCTGATTGAAGTACGCCTGCGCCAGGGGGACCTGCGTCGTCACCTGGAGGTGTGTGTCTCCCAATCCGTCCTGGAGCGGCGGCGTGGGAAGGGCTTCGTCCGGCAGGTCCTCCCACGCGACGTGAGAGTGGACCGACGGGGCATCGGCTCTAAACAGACGTGCCAGCATGGTGTCCTCCTCACGCTCCGGACATCGGAGCGGCATGGTGTTGCACGGAGGCATCGGTCGCGCGCACGCGCACGGCCAGCCGCCTCCAGGCGGTCGACAACTCTTCGGCGGGGATGGGAGACGCCTTGCGCCGCGCCGCCAGGCACTCGCGCCGCCAGGCCAGGCCCACGTCGCGGGCCACCCACGCCTCGTACTCCGCGAGCCAGTCCGCCAGCCGCGCGAGTCCCGCCCTCGCCGCCCTGCGCTCTGACCCCGTGGTTGCGTCGCGCCGGACGCCCACGTTCTCCACCCGGAAGGCCGTGCCGCGCGCTTCGTCCACCCACCGGGGAACGAAGCCATCACGCGGCACGAAGATGGCGGCGCCGCACGACTCGCACAGCGCGCCGAAGCCCCACAGCGTGAGGCGCCCCCCGTCCAAGAGCTGCCCCTGGTACGCGCTCTGTCCCTCCACGCCCGGCGGACGCGCTTCACGCACCAGACCGCGCCGGAGCAGCACGTTGCCATCCGGGCAACGCACGTCCTGGCCCAGGCACCACATGGCCACGTCGAACAGACGGTCGCCGTCGCGGCGCACGTCGCAGGGAAGCAGGGAACCGGCACTTCCAGAAGAGATCTTGGACATGGGGCGCCTCGGGCTTCATTGGAAAGAGAGGAACCGGGGGTCAGTCGTGGGCGTGGTCGTGCTCGCCCGACTCCTCGATGACGAGCGACACCGAGGACAGCGTCGAAGGCCCGAAGGTGAGCGTGTGCGTGCCCACGGTGAGCGGCACGACGTGGCGGCCCTTGATGTCCGTGCAGAGCGAGGAACTGGTGGCGCTCTCCTCGAACTCCACGGCCGCGCCGCTGCTGTTGGTGACCGTCACCGGGACCGGGGCGCTCATGTAGAGGACGTAGTCGGTGGCCTCGGAGACGGCGAAGGACACCGCGCCGCCCTTGCCGCCAACGATGTCCACCAGCGCGATGTCGTAGCGCTTGTGGTCATTGCTCACGGCCGGGCCCGTGCCGCTGACGGCGGCGGTGACGGCGGCGGCGGGGCCTTCCTGCAGGTGCTCGCAGCCCTCCTCGTCGACGTGGGCTTCCTCTTCGTCGCCACCGCAACCGGCGGCGAGGAGGGAGGTGGACAGCAGCAGGGCGGACAGAAGCTTCTTCATGATGGGGACTCCAGGGACACGGGGATGGACTGCGGGAACTCCAGCCGCACGGGCCGCACGCGCACCGCTCCTCAAGAGGCGCGACCGCGAAGGAACGAACGGGACTGGAAGGAGGGACCGCGGCACGAAGCGCGCACCCGTGCACGTGGCCGGAGGTGCCATGCGCGTGCGGCGGATCCGTTCAGCGAACGGGAACGCGCACGCCCTGGACTCCGGTGGCCACGGCGCACCCCGACCCACGAAGACACGGGGGGGCCAGGACGGCGGGCTACGGCGGCGGAGACTTAAGCGCGCGGCGGCGACGACTTGGGCGCGAGCCTCAACAGCGCGACGGGTGCCGCGTGGAAGCGGAACACCGCCAGCGCGGGGCTGGAGCGCGTGGAGACCGCGGCCATGACGGGCGCGGTCTCGGCCGGAGGCGGTGCCTCACGGCGGAGGAAGGCGTGGTGGCAGTGAGCCTCACCACCGTGGGGCGTGGCCTTCGACACCGGCGCCCGGGCCACGCGCGCGTCGTCGAAGGAGAGTGCCTCCTCCAACGGGCCGTCATGGGACGACGCGTCGCTCACGTGCATCACGTCCCCGTGCTCCAGGCACGTGGTGTGCTGCACGAGCGCGAAGTGGAGCACGCTGCCCACATACACCAGCACGCACACGAGCACCCACGGCAGCGCCAGCAGGCGCGGCAGGGAGCGACTCGTGCTGAGGTGGCGTCGGAGGCGGCTCACGTCGACTCGGTCTCGAAAAGCAACTCAGTTGTTTTTAAGCGACCTCCCTGCCCGGTGCAAGCCGGGATGCCCTGGCCCGGGGCCGGAGGGCGAGGTGGCGGACACAGGGAACAGCGGCGGGATCCGCGGGTTGTGGACCCACAAGCCCCTGGGGTCGTAGGTTCCGCGCGTGCACGAGCTCATGGATGTCCTGCGCAGGCAGGCACACTATTTCGGACCGGAGCTGGCGAAGACCGCCTACCAGCGCGGCCTCGCGGTGACGAAGCAGGATGGCAGCACCCAGCCCATCCCCATCACCGCCACGCCGGTCATCCTGGACGCCGAGGAGATCAAACGCCGCTCGCTCCTGTCCGCGAAGCTGGCCTCCGCCACGATGAAGATGGCGCGCGCCATCCTGGGTGGCCCTGACGCGGAGCTGCTGCTGGGCGCGCTGTCGCCGCTGGAGCGCAGCCTGGCGCAAGGCACCTGGGAGGCGAGCCGCAAGCTCGCCACCACGCGCGTGGACTACTTCGTGTCCGGAGGCCGGCCCTGGGCGCTGGAGGTGAACGCCACCATCCCGGCCATGCAGGGCTATTCGGACATCGCGGCGCGCACCTTCATCGAAGTGGTGGCGCGACACGTGCGCTATCCGGAGAAGGCGCTCGCGTCGCTGCTCACGCTCAACGGCAACAACGCGCTGGCGCTCTACCGCGCGCTGCTGGACGGCTACGCGGCCGAGCGCAACGGCCAGATGCCCGACACGGTGGCGCTGCTCTGCCGCAAGAATGACGCGCAGATCACGGAGCTGCGCTGGCTGTGCGAGCGCTTCCGCGAGTTCGGCGCGGACGCGGACGTGGTGCATCCGGAGGATGTGTCCGGCGACGACGCCTTCACGGTGAACGGCAAGAAGTATGACCTGGTCTACCGCCACCTCTTCGTGCGCCGGCTGGAGCAGAACCCCGCCCCCTGGGTGGAGGACTTCCTCTCCGTCGTCCCGGGCAAGAAGGCCGTGTTCTTGAACCCGCCCGCCTCGCAGGTGGAGGTGAAGGCGACGTTCGCGCTCCTGTCGCAGGCGGTGACGGACGCGGCGCTGGCGGAGCGCGCGGGCCTCTCACCGGAGGAGCTGGAGGCGGTGCGCGAGTCGGTGCCGTGGACGCGCCCCTTCCGCCACGGTCCCGGCGTGGATCCGGACGGCGCACAGGTGGACGACATCGTGGCCCGCGTGGCCCGGGAGCCCGCGCGCTTCGTGCTCAAGCGCTCGTGGGACTACGGCGGCAAGGCCGTCTTCCTCGGCCGCTCCGTGGGCACGGTGCCCTACGAGGAGCGCGTGAAGGGCGCCTACGGCGAGTCCAAGACGTGGGAGCAGCTGTGCGAGCGCGCCGCGACGGATGCGCAGGGCGGCTTCGTGGTGCAGGAGGTGGTGGACACTCAGCCGGAGGAGCACCTGCTCTGCGGGACGAACCAGGTGCTGCCCACGTCCTTCTTCGTGGATTACTCGGCGTATGCGTCTGTTGGGCTCGCGAAGCAGCCCGCGTGGGGCGGGGTGTGCCGTGGGTCCATGTCGGAGATCGTCAACATCGTGGGTGGCGGTGGCGTGCTACCCCTCATCACGACAGAAGTCGCTTCGAAGCTTTTGCTGGCCTGGAAGGCCCTTTAAGGCGTCCTCCAAGGGTCCTCGTTAAAGAGAGGCCGGGACTGAAGCGGTCCCCGGCCCGAAAGGAAACGAAACACATGGCGTGGGAATCTTCAGGTGGCTGGCAGGGCGGGCAGGCGAGCGCGGTGGACGACGTCCTGGTCCAGGAGTCGCAGCGCGCGTTCATGTCGCGCGTGCACGGTTGGATGTTCGCGGGCCTGGCGCTCACCGGCGTGATGGCGATGGTGACGCTGGCCAATGAGGCGCTGCTCCGCGTGGCGGTGCAGAACCGGATGGCCCTGTTCCTGGTGCAGTTGGGCGTGGTGTTCGGCCTGTCCATCCTGGCGCCCCGGCTGTCCGGCCCGGTAGCCGCGGTCATGTTCGCGGGCTACGCGGCGCTCACCGGCGTGACGATGTCGGTCATCTTCCTCATCTACACGGCCAGCTCCATTGGCCAGGTGTTCTTCATCACCGCCGCGACCTACGGCGCGATGGCGGTCTACGGCACCGTCACGAAGAAGGACCTGAGCGGCTGGGGCACGTTCCTCTTCATGGGGCTCATCGGCATCGTCATCGCCAGCGTGGTGAACTTCTTCATCAAGAGCAGCGCCGTGTCGTTCGTGATGGCCTGCGCGGGCGTGCTCGTGTTCGCGGGCCTCACCGCCTACGACGTGCAGAAGCTGCGCGAGTACCACGCGGGCACGGGATTCAAGAGCGCGACCGCGGTGAGCATCGTGGGCGCGCTCACCCTCTACCTGGACTTCATCAACCTGTTCCTGTCGCTGCTGCGCCTGCTGGGCAACCGCCGCGACTAGCTCCAGGCGGTAGGATTCAACGCGGTTCCCCAGGGCGGGGCGCGAGGCGGGAAACCGCCTTCAGCGCTCCGCCTTCTTGTTGAAGGGCATCAGCAGCCGCTCCACGGGGCGCCCCTGCACCAGGTGCTCCTCCACGATGGTGGGCACGTCCTCCACCTTCACGCCGCCGTACCAGGTGCCCTCCGGGTAGACGACCACGGAGACGCCGAAGGCGCACGTGTCCACGCAGCCCGCCGCGTTGGCGCGCATGCTGCGCTTGAGCCCGCGCTTGTCGAGCTCCTCCTTGAAGGCCGCCCGCACCTCCTCGCCTCCCTTGGTGGCGCAGCACCCCTTGGGGTGGCCGTCCGGGCGACGGTTGGTACAGACGAAGACGTGGCGTTCGAAGGGAGGCGGCATGGTCCGCCTCCTAACGCGCCCGGGCGGCGAAATCGACGCCGCCGTTCGGCAGGCGACCGTCCAGGCCCACCCCGCCCGGTCCTGATGTCGCCGGGCCGCTGGAGCGCCCCTACGCCCGGCGCACGGACTGCCAGCAAACATCCGTCAGTGATCACAAGCGCTTGGACAGGCGCCCTTCCCCGCCTGTCCGATTTCGCATGGTCATGGCCATACATTGCCAGCCACAACAGGCGTTGCGAGTCACAGGCGGGGTTCCTAGATCCAACTTGAGGTAGCTGTTCAGCCACCCAACGCCCACACCAAATACAGTGTGTATGCGAGGACCTGATACTAGATATAGGGGAATGGGCGATGTTGACGGACCCCACCAGCGATCATATTGATCCGCCCGCCCGGCGGGTGGGCAGTCAGGCCCGGGCCCGGATTCCAGGGGTGGACCCTCTGGCTTCTGCCCATCCCGGACCATCCCAACGCTGCCGTCCCCGTACCTGGAAGTGATCATCGGATCCCCTGGGATCTCGCGGCGTTGGCTATTTTGCAAATTTTGCATCAGCACTCTCAGTGGATTTGGAGGCGGGCGTCATGGAGAAGGAACTGAGCGGGAAGCCGGTGGTGGGGGGCAGGGAGCCGCGGCGCGGCGGCCGTGCGAAGGGCAAGGCCGCGGTGGCCTCCACGGGGCTGAGCGTGGAGCGCTTCTTCACGACGCCCGGCGTGGATCCGGCGGACGAGCTGGCGTGGGAGCACCGCAGCGCGAGCATCAAGGGCGAGGACGGCAAGGTCGTCTTCGATCAGAAGGACATCGAGGTCCCCCGCTCCTGGTCGATGCTGGCGACGAACGTCGTGGCGTCGAAGTACTTCCGGGGCACGCCCGGCACGCCCGAGCGTGAGACGAGCGTGCGCAAGCTGGTGGCGCGCGTGGTGGACACCCTCACCCGCTGGGGCGAGGACGGGCACTACTTCGCGTCGGCGGTGGACCGCGAGGCGTTCCACGCGGAGCTGACGCATCTGCTGCTGCGCCAGAAGGCGGCGTTCAACTCGCCCGTCTGGTTCAACGTGGGCGTGGAGGAGCACCCGCAGTGTTCGGCGTGCTTCATCAACAGCGTGGACGACAACATGGAGTCCATCCTGGGGCTGGCGCGCACGGAGGGCATGCTCTTCAAGTACGGCAGCGGCACGGGCTCCAACCTGTCCAGCATCCGCGGCAGCAAGGAGCTGCTCGCGGGCGGCGGCACCGCGTCCGGCCCGGTGTCGTTCATGCGCGGCTTCGACGCGTTCGCGGGCGTCATCAAGAGCGGCGGCAAGACGCGGCGCGCGGCGAAGATGGTCATCCTCAACGCCGGGCACCCGGACATCCTCGAGTTCATCCGCTGCAAGTCGAACGAGGAGAAGAAGGCCTGGGCGCTGATCGAGGCGGGCTACGACCCGTCCTTCAACGGCGAGGCCTACGGGTCGGTGTACTTCCAGAACTCCAACAACTCCGTGCGCGTCACCGACGACTTCATGAAGGCGGTGGTGAACGACGGCCCGTGGCAGACGCGCGCGGTGCGCGACGGCCAGGTGATGGAGACCTACAAGGCCCGTGAGCTGTTCCGTGAAATCGCGGAGGCGGCGCACCTGTGCGGCGATCCGGGCCTCCAGTACGACACCACGGTGAACGCGTGGCACACGTGCTCCGGCACGGCGCGCATCAACGCGTCCAACCCCTGCTCCGAGTACATGTTTCTGGATGACTCGGCCTGCAACCTGGCGTCGCTGAACCTGATGCACTTCCGCACGCTGGAGGGTGGCTTCGACGTGGCCGCCTTCAAGCACGCGGTGAACGTGGTGCTGCTGGCGCAGGAGATCATCGTCGGCTTCAGCCGCTACCCCACCGAGCGCATCGCGAAGAACAGCCACGACTACCGTCCGCTGGGCCTGGGCTACGCGAACCTGGGCGCGCTGCTGATGGCGTCCGGCCTGCCCTACGACTCGGCCGCGGGCCGCAACCTGGCGGGGGCCATCACGTCGCTGATGTGCGGCGAGGCATACGCGATGAGCGCGCGCATCGCGGAGAAGCAGGGCGCGTTCGCGGGCTACGGCAACAACGCGGAGCCCATGCTCGGCGTCATCCGCAAGCACCGCAAGGCGGCGTACCAGCTGCCCGTGGACGGCGTGAGCGCGGAGCTGCACGCGGCGCAGAAGGAGGCGTGGGACGACGCGCTGGCGCGTGGCACGGAGCACGGCTACCGCAACAGCCAGGTGACGGTGCTGGCGCCCACGGGGACCATCGGCTTCATGATGGACTGCGACACCACGGGCATCGAGCCGGACATCGCGCTGATCAAATACAAGAAGCTGGTCGGCGGCGGCATGTTGAAGATCGTCAACCAGACGGTGCCGCTGGCGCTGGAGAAGCTGGGCTACCCGCAGACGCAGGCGCAGGACATCATCGCGTACCTGGACAAGCACGACACCATCGAGGGGGCTCCGCACCTGAAGCCGGAGCACCTGCCGGTGTTCGACTGCGCGTTCAAGCCGTCCAAGGGCCAGCGCAGCATCCACTGGATGGGCCACATCGAGATGATGTCCGCGGCGCAGCCGTTCCTCTCTGGTGCCATCTCCAAGACGGTGAACCTGCCGAATGACGCCTCGGTGGAGGACATCGAGAAGGCCTACATCGAGGCGTGGCGCAGCGGGCTGAAGGCCGTGGCGGTGTACCGCGACGGGTGCAAGCGCACGCAGCCGCTCAACACGTCGCAGGACAAGGCTCCGGAATCCCGCCGCGCGGTGGCGGAGCCCGCCCCCGCCGTGACGCCGGAGCCCAAGGCGCTGCGCCGCCGGCTGCCGGACGAGCGGCAGTCCATCACGCACAAGTTCTCCATCGGCGGCCATGAGGGCTACCTGACGGTGGGCATGTACGAGGACGGCAAGCCGGGCGAGCTCTTCGTCGTGATGGCGAAGGAGGGCTCGGTGGTGAGCGGCCTGATGGACAGCTTCGCCACCAGCGTGTCGTTGGCGCTCCAGTACGGCGTGCCGCTGCAGGTGCTGGCGGACAAGTTCTGCCACACCCGCTACGAGCCGAGCGGCTTCACGGGCAACCCGGCCATCCCCATCGCCAAGTCCATCACCGACTACATCTTCCGGTGGCTGTCGTTGAAGTTCCTGCCCACGGAGCCCCGCGCGGACGACGTGGAGGTGACGCCGGTGGAGGAGGCCCGTCCGGAGCCGGTGACGCAGGCGGCGGTGCCGGCCCAGGTGGGGACGCTGCAGCTGTCCGCGATGAACTCGCGCAGCACGTACCTGAACCAGGCGGACGCCCCGCCCTGTCACCAGTGCGGCGCCATCACCGTGCGCAGCGGCGCCTGCTACAAGTGCACGAACTGCGGCACGACGACGGGCTGCAGCTGAGCGCCGCGTCGTTCTTGAGCTGAAGTGAGAAAGGGCTCCGGGGCTTCAAGCTCCGGAGCCCTTCCTGTTTCAGGGGAAGCGATGGAGGCGGGTGCAGATCTCCACGGCCCGGTCCGCGATGCGGCCCAGCTCCTCCAGCATGGCGACCTCCAGGGGCGAGGGGCCGTGCTCGGCGACGAAGAAGGCCACGGGCTGGCCGCGCGCGTGCAGCGGGAAGACGAGCAGGTGGGACTCGGACTCGCCGCACAGCGCGGAGAAGATGGCCTCGTCCTGAGGCACCTGCGGGGCGCTGAAGACGCTGGGGCTGGGGCCGTTCAGGGCGGAGGTGAAGAGGGACGGCGCGTCCAGGTCCACCTTGAGCGCGGTGACCTCCGGACGGTCGCTGCCCGGACCCCAGGCACGGCCCACGCGCGCGAGCCCGAAGCTGTCCCCCAGGAGGAACGCCCGGCGGAAGCGGCCCGCGCTGTAGGCCAGCAGCACCTTGCCGACCATGCCCTGCGAGTCCGACGTGTCGAGCGCGGAGAGGACCTGTTCCGCGGAGACGGCGGGACCGTGCGTCGGCGTGTCGGTGGACGCGCTGGCGGCGGCGAGCAGGGCCTGGGCGGGATCGACCTGCTCGGAGGCCTGCGGCTGCCACGGCTGCTGCATGAACTCCCATGCGGAGGCCAGGGCGACGCCGTCCTCGGGCGCAGCGGGCGCGGCGGCGGGGACGTCCAGGTCCACGACGCGGTCCGCCCAGGTGGTCTCCGGGTTGTGGCCCACGGCGCCCTCCCCTTCCCCGCCACCCTGCCAGCCCACGAACTCCCACGTGGAGGCGAGCTGCATGGGTTCCTCGGTGGAGGTGGGCAGGTCGTCGAGCGCGATGGGCGTCCGGTCGCGGACGGGCGCTGGAGGCGCGGCCACGAGGCGCGGCTTCGGCAGGGCCACGGGCTCTTCAGCGGGCGTCGGCGTGGCGACAGGTTCGGGTGCCATTTCCGCGTGGGAGACGAGGGCGACCTCGAACTCCGGGGGAACTTCGCCTCGATGCTCCTCGGTGGGCGCGGGGCTGGGGGCCTCCGCCGGAGGAGCGGTGCTCACGGAGTCGGACTTCGGTGCGGCGGCGACCTGCCAGGACTCGGCCTCCGAAGACGCGGAGGGCTTCTGCGAGTCTCCCGCCAGGCTGAACTCGAGCGCGTCGGCCTCGGCGTCCTGCGTGGCTGGGGCTGCGGCAATGACAGACGCCTCCGGAACGTTCGCTTCAGGCGAAGGCGTCGTGGAGACGGACGACTCCTCAGGGAGGCTCTCCGGCTTCGGGGATTCGACGGCGACGGCCGCTTCCGGGACGGCCGCGAGCTCCGGCGCCTCCAACAGCCCGCCATCCTTCGGGGCGTCAGGCGTGGTGATGGATTCCTGCGCGGGTGATCCCTTCGCGACAGCCGTGGCTGCGTCAGGCGCGGCGTCCCAGACGGGTTCCGCCTCGGGAATGGGCTGGGGCTCGTGGGGCTCGGCGGCCATCAAGCCTGCGACTTCGAGCACGCCCGTGGCTTCGGGGGCCTGAGGCGCGTGCGGCTCGGCGGACATCACTGCTTCGACTTCGAGCACGCCCGTGGCTTCGGGGGCCTGAGGCGCGTGCGGTTCGGCGGCCATCACCGCTTCGACTTCGAGCACGCCCGTGGATTCGGCGACCGGCGCCTCCTGTGGCTCGGCAGCCATCACCGCTTCGACGTCGAGGACGTCCGAGGCTTCGGCAACCCGCGCCTCGTGTGGCTCGGCAGCCATCACCGCTTCGACTTCGAGGACGTCCGTGGCTTCGGCGGCGTGCGGCTCGGCGGCAATCACGTCCTCGACTTCGAGGACGTCCGAGGCTTCGGTAACCTGGGCCTTCTGAGGCTCGACGGCCATCACCGCTTCGACTTCGAGGACGTCCGAGGCTTCGGCAACCCGCGCCTCGTGTGGCTCGGCGGAAATCACGTCCTCGACGTCGAGGATGTCCGCGGCCTCCGCAGCGGTCGCCGCCGGCAGCTCCGCGGCCACGGCGTCCACGTCTTCGAGGATGTCGTCGGAGAGATCATCCCCGGTCAGGATCGCCGCGGACTCGGACGCCTTCTCGGGAGCGGCCGCGACAGGTGCAACGTCGAGCGGCTCGGGACTCGGACTGACGTCGGCGTCGGCGAGAAGCTCGGCGTCCAGCACCAGCTCGGACAACGACGGACTCGGGGCGAGCGTGGCGATGGCGGCGTCTGCCCTCACAGTCAACGGTGCATCCGCGACGTCCGCAGCCACCTGCTTCGCTGGAGCGGCAACAGTGAATGCATCGCCCCACTCACCTCCGAGGTCCGGCACCGAAACACTGGCTACCGGGACTTCCTCGACGGAGGCCACCGCGGGAGCCACGGCCGCCGTGATGGTTCGAGTCACTCCGGAAGGACGTCGAGCCGCTGGGGGCTGGGCTCCACCGGAAGGCCGCTCCATGACAGGAATTGAGGCACCCGCCACGTCCTGGGGAATCCCTGCCAGCGCAGACCCCGCAACTGGCGAAGCCTGGGCCGTTCGCGCAGCAGCTGGAGCGAGGCCCACGGAGGCGCTCGTTTCCCCAGACAGCCCTTGAGGCGCAATGGCAGGCACACTGCCTTGAGCGGCATTCGCTACCCCAGACAGGCCTTGGATTCCATTCGCCGGACCAGACATCCCGTGAGCTGTCGCGGGCGACAGCACGTTCGTCGCACCCTGGGCCATCGCGGCCGGAGGTACGGCGACAGCACCTGGACGAGGCGGCGGAACGAACGCAGGAGCACCGGGAGGAGGCACGGCGACACCCGGTGCGCCAGCAGCCACCGAAGGCACGACTCCAGAGGGAGGCCCCTGCCGCGGCGGCGCACCCGGAGGAGGCGGCTGGACAGGACGTCCCTGCACGGCATTCGGCGGCATGGCGCCCGGAGGCCCCATCGGACGCGCACCCGGAGGAGTCCCAACACCGGGAACCCCAGGCGCGGTCGGAGGACGCTGCCCCGGAGGAACAGGCCCCGCGCCACCTGGAGTCATCATCACCGGCGCGGGCATGCCCGGAGGCGGCCGAGGCGCCGCTCCCGGCGGCATGCCCGGAACTCCCGGCGGAGGCCCCGCGCGGACCATCCCCGGCGGCATCGGTGCCCCCGGAGGCCCCACGGGTCGCGGCCCCGGCACACCAGGAGCGGCGGGACGCATGCCCGGAGGCGGCGTCTTCGGCACAGCGGGGATCCCCGTCGCGGAAGGCCGAGCCGCCGGAGGCACGGGCCCGCCCCGTCCAATCATCCCGGGAGGCGGCCCCCCCGGCGGAGGCGCCACACGCGGAGGCATTCCCGCGCCTGGCGGAACCGCTCCAGGCACAACGCCCATCGGCGCAGCCCCAGGCGGAGCAACTCCCGGAGCCACCGGCATCCCCGGAGCCGCCGACGGAAGCCCACCCGCCGCACCCTGCCGGGCCACCAAGCCCGGAGGCTGTGCCGCCAATCGCGGCGGCGCGGCCGGAGGACTCCCACCGGGCCGAGCCGCCTCAATGACAGGCGGAGCCCGCACCGGCTCGCCCATCACGATGTCCGGAAGCTCCTCGCCGATGATGGCCGCGTCGGCGATGTCCGCGTCGGCCTCGGAGTCCTCCGAGTCATCACTGAGGAACTGTCCCGGCGCGAGCCCGCCGAACATCCCCGCGACCTCCGGCTCCGCGCGCACGGGCGCGGGCGGAGGCGGCACGGCCGGCGGCGGCACGACCACCGGCGCCGCCATGGACACAGGGGCGACAGGCGCCACCGCCGCCATGGACACCGAACGGCGCGCGGGCAACGGAATGGCCGGCTTCAGCGGGCGCGTCGGCCGGTCGATGTCGTAGCGCTTGCTCAGGTAGTGGAAGAGCCGCAGCTCCGGCACCACGTACGGGACGATGCGCATGCCGGTGATGAACCCGAGCGCATCCGTGGTCTGCAGATCCAACGGGTTGGCCATCGCGACCTTCAGCCGCCGGCCCTCCACCGCGAGCGGGAACGCCTGGTGCTTCTCCGCCTGATCCGCGTTGAGCAGCTTCAGCGTCGCGTCCGTGACGGCGTCGAAGTCCGCCTCCATCGCGACGGGCAACCGGGTCAGCTCGCCCAGCACCATGCCCACCGTCTCGATGTCGAGGAACCCCAGCTCCACGAGCCGGGAGCCCAACCGGCCTCCATGCACGAGCTGAGCGCTCATGCCCTGGTCGAGCTGCGCCTGCGTCAGGAGGCCCTTGCGGACCAGCGTCAATCCCAGCTTGTCGCCCATGTCGGCCCGCAGTCTAAACGGCTTCGCGGTGCCAATGAGAGGGTGCGCACGAATACGACCTGCGCACCCGTCCTGCTCGCCTGCCCGGTGGCGCCCGGGTCAGTACGCGTTCTTCGACAGGAACCCGCCCAGCGCGGTGCGCAGGAGGATCTTCAGGTCCATCAGGAGCGACCAGTTCTCGATGTAGTACAGGTCGTACTCGATGCGCTTCTGGATGGACGTCTGGCCGCGCAGGCCGTTGATCTGCGCCCAGCCGGTGATGCCGGCCTTCACCTTGTGACGCAGGTGGTAGCGCGGAATCTGGCGCTTGAACTCCTCGATGAAGACGGGCCG
The DNA here is from genome assembly GCF_003986945.1 of Corallococcus sp. AB018. Classification (NCBI taxonomy): domain Bacteria; kingdom Pseudomonadati; phylum Myxococcota; class Myxococcia; order Myxococcales; family Myxococcaceae; genus Corallococcus; species Corallococcus sp. AB018. Next base: position 20,626 of record NZ_RAWR01000118.1, read on the forward strand.
CTCCGGACGCGGGCCCACGAGGCTCATGTCGCCCCGGAGCACGTTGAAGAACTGGGGCAGCTCATCCAGCGAGTACTTGCGCAGGAACGTGCCCACCGGCGTGCGGCGAGCGTCCACCGCGCTGGCCATGGTGGCGCCCTGGACCTCCGCGTCCACGCGCATGGTGCGGAACTTGAGGATGGCGAAGGTCCGCCCGTCCATGCCCATCCGCTCCTGGCGGTAGAGGATGGGGCCCTTGCTGGTGAGGCGCACCAGCAGGGCGGTGAACACCATCATCGGCGCGCTGACGGCGATGGCCACCAGGGAGAAGAGCACGTCGAACACGCGCTTGGCCACGCGGCTCCAGCCGTCCATGGGGTCGCCCTGGAGGCTGATGATGGGCAGGCCGCCGAACTCCTCCAGGCCGCCGTACAGGGTGATGTACTGGTACAGGTCCGGCACCACCTTGACGTCCACGGTGCGCAGCGCCAGCTGTTCCATCAGCGGCTTCACGCGCGCCTGGTCCTCCAGCGGCACGGCGATGATGACCTGATCCACGGGGTGGGCATCCAGGTAGGACTCCACCTCGCCCACGTGGCCCACCACGCGCACGCCGCCCACCCACTGGCCGACCTTCTCCTCCTTCAGCGACAACACGCCCGTCACGCGGAAGCCCAGCTCGCGGTGGCTCTCCACGGTCTCGATGGTGCGCAGCCCCAGCTCCTCCTCGCCGATGACGAGGATGGACTTGAGGTTGTAGCCGCGCCGGCGCACCTCGCTGAGCAGGTGGCGCATGACCATGCGCGACAGCGCGATGAGCGTGAAGGCGTAGACGACGAAGATGGCCAGCGTGAGGCGCGAGTAGCGCTCGCGGATGAAGTACGTCACCGCCACCAGCACGAGCGTCGCGGTGATGGTGGCCTTGAAGAGCTCGAACAGCTCCCCCATGTGCGAGCGCGCGCGGTTGGTCGCGTACAGCCGGGCCCGCTGGAACGTCATCGGGAAGATGACCAGCACCATCACCAGGGAGACGAACGTCTCACCCGGGGGCGGGACGCCCTCCGTGATGGGGAACACGCCGCTGAAGCGGGTGAAGTACGCGAGCACGAACGCCACCCCGAGCATCCCCGCGTCGGCGGCGACCTTGATGGACGTGTAGAAGCGCTGCAGGCGACCAAACACCGCGGTGACTCCTGACGGGGGACGAGGACCGTCCGTCGGATGCAAGACACGCACCCTGAGCCCCGGGAGCCCTCAAGCGCCCGGGCCCCTCCCCCGGCGCGGCGTCCTATCACGTGTTTTTCCGTGAAACCAAGGGGTTGCACCGGAGGGCAGCGGACACAAGACGTCCCGCCGGGCAGGCAGGCCTCGGGAAACTGGGGACGGCGCGGACAGCGCTGTCACACCGATGGGGAGGACGGGGACATGCCGAGCAGGGCCTCTACCTCCGCCTCGATGGCCTGCTGGAAGCGGGCGCGGCTGAAGCGCTCGGCCTGGGCGCGGGCGTCCTCGGGGCGGAATGACTGCTCCCAGGCGTCGAACTGGCGCACGGCGGCGGCGAGGGACGCGGGGGTCTGCTCCGGGAAGAAGAGGCCCGTCTTCGAGGTGACGGTCTCCAGGGCGCCGCCCTTGCCGAAGGCGATGACGGGGCGGCCGGTGGCCTGGGCCTCCAGGGGGGTGATGCCGAAGTCCTCCTCGGGGGTGAAGAGGAGCGCGCGGGCGTCGCGGTAGAGGGCGGGGAGCGCGCTGTCCGGCACGTTGCCGAGGAACCGGATGTGGGGCGGAAGTGGCCCCGACGTGAGGCGCGAGGCCTCCTGCCCCGTGCCCACGACCCACAGGGGCGTGTCCAGGGTGCGGAAGGCATCCAGGGCGACGTCCAGGCGCTTGTAGGGGGCGAAGGCTCCGAGCCACAGGAAGTAGCCGCCCTGTCCTCCCCCTTCGAGCGGCACCTGGGTGAAGCGTTCGAGCTCCACGGGGGGCGGGACGACGGAGGCGTCGCGGTCCCAGAAGCGGCGGATCTTCCCGGCGATGTGCTGGGAGTTGGCGACGATGCGGTCCACGCGCTGGGTGGAGGTGCGGTCCCAGTGTTGGAGGTAGGGGCGCACGGCGAGGGCGGCGGCGCGCACGGGGAGGCGGGTGCGGCCGGGGCCGAAGTACTCGTCGAACAGGTCCCACATGTACCGCATGGGAGCGTGGACGTAGCTCAGGTGGGGCACGCCGGGAGGCGCGTGGATGCCCTTGGCGACGCAGTGGCTGGAGGACAGGACGAGGTCGTAGTCGCCGGTGATGCGCAGGGCTTCGATGGCGCGGGGGAACAGCGGCAGGAAGTGCCGGTAGCGCGAGTGGATGCCCGGGATGTGCTGGAGGAACGACGTGGTGATGCGCCGGTCCTCGATGCGCGGGGACTGGCTGCCCGGCTGGTGGATGAGGGTGTAGAGGTCCGCGCTGGGGAACAGTTCGCAGAGGGCGTCGAGGACGCGTTCTCCGCCGCGGTGGGTGACGAGCCAGTCGTGGACGAGGGCGACCTTCACGGGAGGGCCTTCTAGCACTGGCGCGGCGGTGCGGGGGGAAGGCGGCGTGTGGTAGGCCAGGGAGCGTGCCTTCTGTCCTGCTCGACTTGAGAATGGTGCGCGGTCAGCTCCACGGCATCGCGAGGTACGCGCTGGAGCTGGCGCGCCGGCTGCCCGCCCTGGCCCCGGACCTGGAGTTCTCCGCGCTGGTGCCGGCGAAGGGCCTGCCGGATGACCTGGGCGACCTGATGCCGACGATTCCGTTGCACAGGTCCAGGGCGGGGTATCTGTCACCGACCGAGCAGCCACTGCTGGCGTACGAGTTGGCGAAGCTGAAGCCGGACCTGTTCCACGCGACGTCGTTCTCGTTGCCGCTGTTCTGGCCGGGGAAGCTGGTGGCGACGTTGCACGACGCGAACCACCTGGCGCTGGCGGACCAGTACACGCCGGTGCAGGCGATTTATTACAAGGCGGTGGTGGGGCCTCGGGCGCGGCTGGCGACCGCGTTGATTACGGTGTCTGACTTCTCCCGGGAGGAGTTGGGGAAGTATCTGAAGATGTCGCCGTACCGGTTCCAGGTGATCCACAACGGCGTGGATTCGAGGTTCCAGCCGCCAACGGTGAGTGAGGCGAAGGCGTTCCGTGAGCGGCATGAGTTGCCGGAGCGGTACATCGCGGTCGTGGGCAACGCGAAGCCGTTCAAGAACCTGGCGATGCTGGGCAAGTTCGCGCCGGAGCTACCGGTGCCGCTGGTGCTGCTCGCGGGCAAAGGGGCGGTGGCGCACGAAGTGGGACTGCACGAGAACGTCATCGACCTGGAGCAACTGCCGGAGTCGGAGATGCCGTTGTTTTACGGAGCGGCCACTGCGCTGCTCTTGCCGTCGAAGTACGAGGGCTTTGGACTGCCCGCACTGGAAGCAATGGCGTCCGGGTGTTCCGTCATCTCGGCGGACACGACTGCATTGCCGGAAGTCGTAGGGGACGCAGCGCTGCGAGTCCCTCCCGACGACGCGAAGTCCTGGCATGAAACAACGCTACGAGTTCTCCGGGACGAGCACCTGCGCCGGAACCTCATGGATTTGGGACGAGAGCGAGCGGCTCGGTTCACCTGGGACCGATGCGCCCAGCAGACCCTCGGTGTCTTCCGACGGACCTTAGCCTCTATACGCCCATAGGCCCATGTCGCAGACTACGCGTACAACGCGCGGTTCTCAGAGAGCATCTATCCATCCAAACACCGGCCCCTCTTGCGCCAGTGTAGCCCTCAAACACACCCCAGGCATGACTATCTCCACGGGGCCATCTAAGGCACAATAGCCGCACTTCAAGCGCAATCCAGCACAGCCACAAGAGGCTTTGACGATGGCACCACTTACACTGAGCGAGTATCTTACATTTTTAGGGTTTCCTGACGGGCGCCATCCGTTTGCCAGTGTCAATGCTCGCGACGAGCGTACTGTACTAGAAGGCTATTTTGTGCCGCCGCCATACTTTGAAACGCTATGGGGAAGCCCAGACGAGCCGAAGAGCGCAATTGTTCTTGCCCCCACCGGCGCGGGAAAAACCGCCCTTGCGGTAATGCTTGACGAGCGGGCTTCCGCCCAAAAACCGCTTGGCGATGGACGTCTCCCTGTTCTCACCGTCCTTTACGACGATTTCGCTCGCCTGGGGCTAAACCAAGCCAAGCGGGATCTTGATGACCATCTCACCGCAATCAACTATCTACTCACCATCCATTTAATCAGCACCGCAGCACAATCGCCAATCCCCCACATGTCCATCTCCAATAGCGACCGCCTACTTATTCGCTATGCTTTCGCGCGATACGTGGGGGGGCGCTCTCCGACTGCTGCATATCAAGACCTTGAGCGACTCAAGACTCCATGGGAGCAGTTTCAGAGCCTTGGACGCAAGGTTGTTGCTGCTACTCCTGTCATTTCACTTGTCGCAACGGTCCTTGAACTTGGAGCCGAGAAACTCAAAGCTGGCCTTGAGTTCTCCAAGTCCATCATAGAACTCCGAAATGAAACCCGAGATCTAACGGCCCCTCCAGAAACAGACTTTATTCGACTGGTCGACAATCTCTGCCAGTACTATCAATCCATCTACATCATTGTAGACAGAGTAGACGAAACACACTGGACACAGCGCGACGCAACATCAACCTACAACCTAGTCCACCCCCTCGTCGCAAACCTAAATCTACTCGACAGACCTGAGCGCCACTATGCGTTCAAGTTCTTTCTTTGGGATGGTATCCGTTCGCTGTATCGAGCCAATGCACGCGAGGATCGCATCTTCGCTCGAGACCTCGAGTGGAAGCACGACCAACTCATTGCAATGCTCAACAGCCGGATCCAGGCATTTTCGGATCGGAAGCTTCAGAGCATCAACGAACTATTCGACCTCGGCGAGGCCTCGCTCGCGGGCCTCACCGCAGCCGAAATCATTGTTTTATTCGCAGGAACATCCCCCCGCGCAATCGTCACTTTCTGCAAATACATTGTCGACGAGCACCTCAATATAACCAATCAGGGCGACGCACGCGCAACCAAGATTGGTGAAGCAGCCATCATTTCAGCCCTCATCAAATACGCCACTGAAGTCGCGAGGCGACTTATCCCTGACGACAAGGCCTACCGCGAAATCACATCGCTCGGAAGAGTGGTTTTCAGTTCCAAGGTTCTCGCGAACGAAATATTCAGAGGCAACAAGCCGGAATCCGTCCAAAGCAAACTTGGCAAATGGAAACAACGCTTCGATGTTTTCCAAACCATCGGCAACGAAGTAAGCGGGAAACGTGGATTCCCAACCGAAATCCACGCATTCACCGACGTATGCGTAGCTTTTCTTGCAGCTAACATTCCCCTCGGAAACTTCCTCGGCAGCAAAGTGCGTCGTTGCGCCTCGTGCGAAGCTGTCATATTGCGGGACTTTGAACACGGCGGAACATTTCGTTGCACATACTGCCCCACTTCGTTTGAGTTGCCAAAGGCAATTCCAGAGGAAGAGCAGAACAGACAAGACACTGTTCGCAAGCTTGCCAAGGGGCTCTCAAGGCAAATCCCTGCGCTCTCCGACATTCGCACGCTTTGCAAGACAGCTTCGCTCAATTTCGGAGACGAAACATTCACAGGCACCCCTTTCCTTATCTGGACGCGCGTTCTTCAATATCTGATTGAAAACGACGAATCCGGCCTGCGAAGCCTATTGGAAGTTTTGGATGACAGCCTTCCGCCTGACTCAGAAATCCGACAGAATGCTCTCGTTGACCTCTATTCCTCGCTCGAAAACAACAAGCCTCTTGCCAATAACTAGACCGCACCTAAAACCTTAAGAAGCGAATCGTCGTCAGTCCGAAGATCTGGCAACTCAGCTCCCCCTTGTTCCTGATGGTTCGCCTGCTTGCCTGCGTACTGTTCCTGATTGCTTCGAACACGAGCGCCCAGCCACTCATTGCGTCCCAGACCGCGTCCTCCAAAGCCGTGTCGCTCACGGTGAGTGGCGGCGTGTCCCTGGGAACGTATGAGGCCGGGTTCCTTTACTACTCGGGGACGTCCTCCCAGGGGGAACACGCCGTGGATCTGCGGCTCGTGACAGGCGCGTCCGCGGGAAGCCTCAATGCATTGCTGGCGATCATGGCGACCTGCGGCGTGGATGCGTCCACCCCGGGCAAGTCGCTGTTCTGGGACATCTGGGTTCCCATCGGATTCAACGACCTCTTCATCCCGACATCGACGACGCCGCTCGGTGTCTTCTCACGGGAGGCGCTGGAACGGCGCGCATCCCATATCGAACAGGCCTGGAACCGAGGCCTGGACCGCTCATGCGACGTGGTGCTCGGAGTTTCAACGACGCGCCTTTCACCTCGTGCCCTTCAGGCCGCGAACGGACGGCTCGATCTACCTCGGCTCGAAGAGAAATTCGCCATCCGCATCCAGGGACGCGGGCCTGGACGCCCTCCTCGCGCGACCAACTACACCACGCGAGAAGGCCGACGCCTGGAGCTGCTGCTTGAGACGGACGAGCACGCGGAGATCCCCTTCGCGAACCTGCGCGAATTGCTGCTCGCGTCCATGTCGTTCCCCATCGCGTTCCCGCCCCAACCCCTGCGGACCTGCGCGCCGAACGCCGCCACGAAGCCTGGGGTCTGTCTGCCTTCGGAGGCGAGGCGCGAACTCTTCATCGATGGCGGCGTCTTCGACAACACGCCCCTGCGTCTGGCCGTGGGGCTCGCCCGTGATGGCCTTCGCGAAACCGCGGACGGCAAGCTGGAGTGGCGTCCGGTGCCACAGCCCGATGTGCGCACGACGCCTCCCGGTATCGCGTTCGCTTTTATCGACCCGGACGCGACGGAGTACCCCGTCGCGCCTCCCACCCAGGCCAGCGCTGGACCTGTCTCGCTGCCTGGAACACTCGCGGAGATCCTGGCGGCCTTCGTGGACACGGCGCGGTCCAAGGAACTGGCCATGCTGCTGGAGGAAGAGCCGGAGATCGCCAAGCGACTCACGTTGCCCCGTCGGCACTTCCCTGCTGCCGGTGCCCCCCTCTTCGCGTTCCTGGGCTTCTTTGAAAGAAGCTTCCGTGTCTTCGATTTCTACCTGGGCATGTATGACGCCCGGCGGATGATAGATGACGCGTTCCGGGAAGGGCGCACCCAAGCGGAACAGCCTCGCGCAGCGGCGATGGATGGTGTTGGCGGATGGCAGCCCTTCGCATGCATGAGCGCTGTCTACGACTCATCACCGAGCGCGGAGCAGGCGTGTCAGGGCGAAGCACTGGAAGACTTCCGTGCGCTGTTGCAGATGTCCTTGGACCAGCTCTACGACGCATGCAGCAAGTCCGCAGGTACCGTTCCCCCGGGCACCTGGCGCAACGCGCACTGTGACCGCGCCATCGCGGGCCAGCCACCGCCCCATGTCCCGGGCCTCCAGCCCAACACGTGGCCGGCCTGGAAGCAGCGCAAGGACGAATCGGAGTTGGCGTATTCGATGCGGCTGCTGGGCGCCTACGGCTTCGGGTTCCGGGACCTTGGCGTCCCGAAGGGGCAAGGAGACCAGGCCGTCCTGCGAATCCGCCATGCGCTGGGTGACGCGGCCATCCGGCTCGCGGCGGTGCAGCCCGCCGCCGACAAGCCCACGGTCCGCTTCGCCAGCAAGCTCGCGGTGGACAGCATCAGCTACGAGCCCCAGCGGCTGTCCCTGCACATCACGATGGGGCCCACGGAGAGCGAGCTGGGCTTGAGCGTCGGGGCCTCCGAGATGCCGCTGTCGTCCGGGCTCAGGTTCGCGGGTGCAATCGGGTTCCGGGGACTCGAGGACGTTCTCTCTTCTGGGAGTAGCAGCGACCCTTTTGGCGTGGTCCTCGCGGGAGGACTGGAGTTCCAGCCCCGCGCCGAGCAGACCTTCCTCTCCCAGAGCCGCCTTGCGCTTCGTGCCGGATGGCTGTTCAGCGCGAACGACGGCTACGGGACGAACGTCTGCCGGGATGGAGGCGCCAGCCACGTGACCGCGTGCTCACGGCCGGTGGTCCATGCGCTCGTGGGCATCACCTTCCTGGAGTTCCTCCGGGCTCAGGTGGTCGGTGAGTGGCTTCCGGGCAGCGACTCGCGGAAGACCCTCTGGTCCGTAGCCCCGGGCATAGGTCTGGAGATTGGGCTCTAAGAGCCTATTTCGGCAGGAGTGAGTGGAACCAAGTGATGATGCCCAGCGCGAAGTGCAGCATCGCGACGTAGGTGTCCTCTCGCTTCTCCCAGCGCACGAGCAGACGTCGGAAGCGGTTGAGCCAGGAGTGGGTTCGCTCGACGACCCATCGCAGCGAAGGGCGTCGACGCCGTGCTTGCTTGGGACGGAGCTGGGAGCGCCGTCTCGGCACCCGGAGCGTGAAGCCCTATTCCTGGGCCAGTTCGCGGACGGGCCTGAAGGCATACCCCAGGTCGACGCACAGCGTCTGACGACGGCTCCGACTCGGCAGGGGCCTTCGGAGTGGAATCGATTCAAGCGTGGAGCGCGCCAACTTGAAGTCGTTCGTGTTGACGCCAGCGACCACGAGGCCAAGGGGGACGCCGCGTGAGTCTGTCAGCAGGCTTCTCTTGATGACATAGTCACCCAGGGCGCGCCGTCACTCGGCACGCCTCATCACGCCTGCCATCGGGCGTAAATACGGGTAGGATTCTCGGTCGAGCCCATTCAGATAATTTGGCATTACACCTGTGCAGAGTCCGTTCACCTGACCAAGGCAGTGTCAACTCAGACATGGGTCAAAGCAACCCCCTCCCGCGTCGTCATTCACTCAACCAAGCACAAAGATTCGCAACGACATCTGGGTCAAGCACGGTGGGCATACGTGCGATGATGGAGCATCCCTCTCTAGTGTTACTATGGACGTGTTGACGCGTTCGAAGAGTCCATGATTGCCTGGAAACGTGTCGAACGGAGGAGGAAACTCCGACAGGCCAAGACACCAAACCAGGAAACCTATGACAAATCCATTTCAAGACAGACAGCCATCAATTGAAGACAATAAATACATTCGCGACCCACAGCGCGAAGCCTTCCAAAGCCTGATCGAATTCGCAAGCGAAGCTCAGGATGGCAATCGCGAGGTGGGGATCATTCTCCCCGTCGGGTGCGGAAAATCTGGGTGCATCGCACTTGCGCCATTTGCATTTTGTGCCCGCCGCGCTCTAGTTGTGGCTCCAGGCTTGGCAATTGCGCGGCAACTAGAAAAGGGGTTTGACCCCGCAAATGACGAAATGTTTTATCGGAAGTGCAAAATACTAGATGGCGCCCCATACCCAGAACCCGTCTACATTCGAGGAGATGAGGTAAATCTTGCAGATCTCGATGAGGCCCATGTCGTCATCACAAACATCCAGCAACTACAGGGTGGCGGAGATAACCGGTGGCTGAAAAATCTGCCTTCGGATTTCTTCGACCTGATCCTCTTTGACGAAGGCCACCATAGCGTTGCCGAGAGCTGGACAACACTCAAGGCCAAGTTTCCACACGCCAACATCGTCAATTTCAGCGCAACGCCGCAGCGAGCCGACGGCCAAATCATGGCCGGTCGAGTCATCTATTCCTACTCAATTTTTCGAGCAATCCAGGCTGGCTACGTAAAGAGACTCAAGGCCGTCCAACTTAATCCTCGCACTTTGCGTTATGTTCGCCGAGAGGACGGCAGGGAAGTCGACGTTAGTCTCGATGAGGTTCGACGCCTCGGCGAGGACGACGCAGGCTTCCGCCGCAGCATTGTCACCTCGCATGAAACCCTGGGCACAATCGTCGACGCATCCATCCAGGAACTAAACCGGCTTCGGAAGGACACGGGGGAAACTCGGCTCAAGATAATCGCTTCCGCCCTGAACTACGAACATTGCGCACAGGTTGTAGCCGCATACCGAGCGCGCGGATACAAAGCTGACTATGTTCATTCCACTGAAGGAGGCGCGGCCAACGACCGCGTCATGGACAAACTTGCAAGGCACCAAATCGACGTCATAGTGCAAGTGCGCAAACTGGGCGAGGGGTTTGACCACCCATTCCTGGCAGTGGCCGCAGTACTCAGTGTCTTTAGCAATCTCTCGCCATTTGTCCAGTTTGTTGGACGTGTAATGCGCGTAATCAAGCAGAACACTCCTGGCGACCCCGTCAACCACGGCGTTGTCGTCTTTCACGCAGGCGCCAACATTGCTCGTCAGTGGGAAGACTTTCGTAGTTTTACCGAGGCAGACCAAAGCTACTTTGATCAGTTGCTTCCGACCGAAGACTTTGATCCGGCGGATTCACGAGATCAAAAAGAATTCAATCCGGCAGCGGATGAAGACGAAACCGGCCATCCAGCTGACGTCGAGATTCGTGCTCAACTGGACGTCTCTCTCGAGGAGATTCCACTACTGAAGAACAACGCGGCCACTGCGGCGCTTCAAGTTCTTAAGGCAGAGGGATTCACCGCTGAGCAAATTGTCGACGCCTTACGTGCATTGGAGGCAACCCCAACCACCAAGGTGCGTGTGCGACAGGCGAAACGCTCACAACTTGACGCACGAGTCATGACCACTGCGGCAAGAGTATTGATCGAGCGGAAGGTGAATTCCCAAGGCCGAGAACTTGACAAGCTACACCTAAACAAAACAAACCTCATCATCATGAAGTCTGCCATTGACAAGAGAATCAATGCCGCAGTCGGCAGAGGCGCTGGGCAGCGCGGAGAGTTGTCTCGATCCGATCTAGAACGGGTCGAGAGCCAATTCGAAGAGTTGGTAGCAGCTGCAATCAGTGAGGTGTTTGATGGGCCGTCTTAAATCCCTTGTCATCAGAACAAACATTGACTTCGCGCAAAGGGCACATAACTGCCAAGCAAACTCCAAACATCGGATCGAGCGCGGCGACGCAAGACTGAAGGTCAGCAATGGGCGAAGCTGGGACCACTACTGCGAGAAATGTGCAAAGGACATAATCTCGCGAGATCTTCAGAAGCTGACGGCTCTTCAGAAAATGACACCTGGCGCTGACGATCTACCGGTAGAGGATGGCCCAGCAGGGTAATGTCACTGCCTTGGTATTCGCCAGGAGCCTTCTTGGGCCAGGAAGTGTCCGCACGCCAGAGGCGGATAGAGGCGATGAGGACCATCACCAAGTAATTGGCGGCGCGCTTCTCGTAGCGCGTCGCCACCCGCCGGTTCGTAACCGTCCGGCCAACGACGTGCCGTGAGGGATTGCCGGGGTAGCGGCGCGCGGCGGACGCTGCCGGGCATGGCGAAGCAGGTGGAGAAGCCGGAGTGGGCGCGCGTCGCGGAAGCGTTCGAGGCG
>NZ_RAWR01000119.1:0-31896 GCF_003986945.1 Corallococcus sp. AB018
CCACCCAACCCACCCGGGCGGGGCGATGTTGGCCTTCATGTTGTGATTGGCGCGCGAGTGTCCGGTCGTTAAACCTCCGGCCGGCATGCACAAGACCCACCTCGTCGGCGCCCGCACCCACAACCTCAAGGATTTGTCCGTCGATCTCTCCGAAGGAGAGTTCGTCTGCGTCACCGGCGTGTCCGGAGGCGGCAAATCGAGCCTCGCGCTGGACACGCTCTACGCGGAGGGTCAGCGCCGGTTCGTGGAGAGCTTCAGCCCGTACGCCCGGCAGTTCCTCGAGCGGCTGGAGCGGCCGCCCATGGACGCGCTGGAGCCGGTGGCCGCGGGCGTCGCGGTGGACCGGCGCGCGCCGGTGAAGAGCTCGCGCTCCACGGTGGCCACGCTGGCGGACGTGGAGCCATACCTGTCCGCGCTCTTCACCCGCGAGGCGATGCCGGTGTGTCCGGACTGTGGCCTGGAGGCGGTGCGCACCGACGCGCGCGTGGCCGCCCGGGCGGCGCTTCGTGAGCACCCGGACGCGCAGGGCGTCTTCACGTACCCGGTGCGCATCCCGGACACGTCCGCGTTCATCGACGCGCGGGCCCGCCTGCTGAAGGACGGCTACCACCGGCTGATGGTGCAGGGGGAAGTGAAGGAGCTGGAGACGCTCAAGCCGGGCGAGGCCACCGACCCCGCGGGCGTGGCGCAGGTGGTGGTGGACCGGGTGAAGCTGACGGACGCGAACCTGTCCCGAGTCACCCAGGCGCTGGAGGACGCGTGGGCGCGCGCGGACGGCGAGGCGCTGCTCTTCATTCCGGAGACCGCGCCCAAGAAGCTGCGCCGGGGGCTGGTGTGTCCCAAGTGCGCGCGGGAGTTCGAACTCGCCCGGCCGGGCCTCTTCAGCTACCAGAGCCCGGTGGGCGCGTGCGCGCCGTGCCGCGGCTTCGGGCGCACCATCGGCATCGACTGGGGGAAGGTGATCCCCAACCCGGCGTTGAGCCTGGCGGAGGGCGCCATCCGCCCGTGGTCCGGCCAGTCCACCACCTGGGAGCGGGAGATGCTCCAGCGCTTCTGCCGGCAGAAGAGCATCCCCTTCGACAAGCCGTGGGAGAAGCTCACCGCCGCCCAGCGCGAGGCGGTGCTCCAGGGCGAGGGCGACTACGACGGCGGCCGTGTCTACCCGGGCGTGCGCGCGTGGTTCCGGTGGATGGAGGGCCGCACGTACAAGATGCACGTGCGCGTGTTGCTGGCCCGGTATCGCGCGTACTCGCTCTGCGAGAGCTGTCACGGCGCGCGCCTCAACGAGCAGGCCCGCGCGTGGCGCGTGGGCGGCATTGATCTGCCGGCCTGGCACGGGCTGGAGCTGACGGACGCGCTGGCCCGGCTGGATGGCCTGAAGACGCTGACGGGGCAGGGCGACCTGGCTCGGCGGGAGCTGTCCGCGCGCCTGCGCTATCTCCAGCGCGTGGGCCTGGGCTACCTCACGCTGGACCGGCCCGCGCGCACGCTGTCGGGTGGCGAGGCGCAGCGCGTGTCGCTGACCGCGGCGCTGGGCACGTCGCTGACGGGCGCGCTCTTCGTGCTGGACGAGCCCACCGTGGGCCTGCACCCGGGGGACGTGCCGCCGCTCACGGAGGCCATCGCGGAGCTGGCGGACCGGGGCAACATCGCGCTGGTCATCGAGCATGATCCACTGATCATCCGCTCCGCGCACCGGGTGCTGGAGCTGGGCCCGGGCGCGGGACGCAATGGCGGCAAGCTGTGCTTCGACGGCACCCCGGAGGCGCTGGCGAAGCGGCAGGACCTGCCCACCGGCCGCATGCTGTCCGGGGGCACGGAGGTGCCGCGCACGCCGCGCACCCGCACGGGCGAGCTGGTCATCCGCGAGGCGCGCGAACACAACCTGAAGGACGTGTCCGTGCGCGTGCCGCTGGGCGTGCTGTGCGCCATCACCGGCCCCAGCGGCTCCGGCAAGAGCACGCTGATGGACGAGGTGCTCTACCGGCACCTGGCGCGCGGGCTGGGCGTGAAGGACGTGGAGGCCCCCGGCGACGTGGCGGCGGTGGAGGGCGGGGCGCAGGTGGAGGCCATCACCTTCGTGGACCAGTCCCCGCTGGGGCGCACGTCGCGCGGCAACGCGGCCACGTACACCAAGGCGTGGGACCGGCTGCGCGAGCGCTTCGCCTCGGAGCCCGACGCGGAGGTGCGGGGCCTGACCTCCGCGCACTTCTCCTTCAACGTGGACAAGGGCCGCTGCGAGGCCTGCTCCGGTGAAGGCTACGAGACGGTGGAGATGCAGTTCCTCGCGGACGTGGCCCTGTTGTGCGCGGTGTGCCGGGGCCGGCGCTTCAAGGAGGAGGTGCTCGCCGTCCGGCACCAGGGCTTCAGCGTGGCGCAGGTGCTGGAGATGACGGTGGACGAGGTGCTCCAGCACTTCGGCGACGACTCCGCGCTAAAGCGCACCCTGGGGCCGGCGCAGCGGCTGGGCCTGGGCTACCTGCCCCTGGGCCAGCCCCTGTCCACGCTGTCCGGCGGAGAAGCGCAGCGGCTGAAGCTGGCGCGCGCGCTGGCGAGCGACGCGAAGGGCACGCTGTTCCTCATCGACGAGCCGAGCGCGGGCCTCCACGCGGAGGACGTGCGCCACGTGATGGCGTCGCTGCACGCGCTGGTGGACCGGGGTGCCAGCGTGCTCGTGGTGGACCACGACGTGTCGGTGATGAAGGGCTCGGATTGGATCATCGACCTGGGGCCCAAGGGCGGCCGCGACGGTGGCCGGCTGGTGGCGGAGGGCACGCCGTTGGATGTGGCGAAGGCGCAGGGCAGCGCCACCGCCGCCGCGCTCCGGGGCGAGGGCAAGCCGCTGGCGAAGGCGGTGAAGCTGCGCCGCCCGGGGAAGGAAGCGCCGCCCGCCATCGAGGTGGAGCACGCGCGCGAGCACAACCTCAAGGACGTGTCCTGCCGGATTCCCCTGGGGAAGATGACGGTGGTGACGGGGCCCAGCGGCTCTGGCAAGAGCTCGCTGGTGTTCGACGTCGTCTTCGCGGAGGGCCAGCGCCGCTTCCTGGAGACGCTGACGCCGTACGCGCGGCAGTTCCTGCCCACGCTGCCGCGTCCGGACGTGGAGCGCATCAGCAGCATCCCGCCCACCGTGGCGCTGGAGCAGCGCACGTCGCGCGCGGGGTCCACCAGCACCGTGGCCACCGTCACGGAGGTGGCCCACTACCTGCGGCTCATGTACGCGAAGATTGGCGAGCCGCACTGCCCGCATGACGACACGCCCATCGGCGCCACCACGCCGGCCGCGCTCTACGCGCAGGTGCTGGCGACGAAGGGCGACGGGCAGGTGCTGGCGCCCGCGGTGCGCTCGCGCAAGGGCACGTACCTGGACGTCTTCACCGCGGCGGCGCGCGGGGGCATCACCCAGGCCATCGTCGACGGGGAGCTGGCGTCCACGGACAACCCGCCGCGCCTGGCGAAGACGAAGGAGCACGACATCGACCTCGTGATGTACGAGGGCAAGCTCGCGAAGCTGCCGCGCGAGCTGTTCGAGTCCTCGCTCAACTGGGGCAAGGGCGCGGTGAAGCTGCGCACGGGCAAGGCGGAGACGCTTTTGTCCAGCGAGCGCACCTGCCCGAAATGCGGCACCGCCGTGCCGGAGTTGGATCCGCGCTGGTTCTCCTTCAACACGAAGCAGGGCCGCTGCGAGTCGTGCGAGGGCACCGGCGTGCAGGGCGGCCCCTCCGCGATGGCCGAGGGCGAGACGGCCCCATGCCGCACGTGCGATGGCACCCGCCTGTCCCCGGTGCCGCGCGCGGTGCGGCTGGAGGGCGCGCGCTACCACGAGGTGGTGCAGGCGTCGGTGACGGCCACCCTCGCGCGCGTGCGCACCTGGAAGCTCAAGGGCGACCGGGCGCTCTTGGGCGAGACGGCGCGGCAGGAGATGCTGCGGCGCTTGGAGTTCCTGGAGCGCGTGGGCCTGGGCTACCTGTCCCTGGACCGCAACGCCGCCACGCTGTCCGGCGGTGAGATGCAGCGGCTGCGGCTGTCCGCGCAGCTGGGCGCGGGCCTCACCGGCGCGATGTACGTGCTGGACGAGCCCACCATCGGCCTGCACCCGCGCGACACGCACCGGCTGCTCGACAACCTGCGCGCGCTGGTGGAGACGGGCTCCACGGTGCTGGTGGTGGAGCATGACTCGGACACCATCCGCGCCGCGGACCACCTGCTGGACCTGGGCCCCACGGGCGGACGGGGCGGTGGCCACATCCTGGCGGAGGGCACGCCGGACGTGGTGTTGGAGTCGGACTCGCCCACCGCGCAGGCGCTCCGGGCCGCGCAGGTGCGGCCTCCGTCCGGCCGGGGCGAGCCGAAGGCCTGGGTGGAGCTGAAGGGCGCCCGCGCGAACAACCTCCAGCGCGTGGACCTCAGGCTGCCGGTGGGGCGGCTCAACGTCGTCTCCGGCGTGTCGGGCTCCGGCAAGAGCACGCTCATCCGGCAGGTGCTGTTCCCGGCGCTGCGCGACAAGCTGGGGCTCGTCACGGCGAAGGCCGGCGCGTTCGACGCGCTCAAGGGCACGGAGTCCATCAAGCGGGTGCTGTCGGTGGACCAGTCGCCCATCGGGCGCACGCCGCGCTCGGTGCCGGCGACGTTCCTGGGCATCTGGGACGAATTGCGCCGCGTGTTCGCGGCCACGCCGGAAGCGAAGATCCGTGGCTTCGGACCCGCGCGCTTCTCCTTCAACACGGCGGCGGGTGGCCGCTGCAAGGTGTGCGAAGGGCAGGGCGCCATCTCCCACGAGATGTCCTTCCTGCCGGACGTCGTCACGCCGTGCGAGGCCTGCAACGGGGCGCGTTTCGACGCCGCCACGCTGGAGGTGCGCTACCACGGCCTCACCGTGGGCGACGTGCTGCGCCTGTCCGCGGACGAGGCCAAGGACGTCTTCCGCGCGCTGCCCAAGGTCGCCGCGCCGCTGGAGTGCCTGGCCGACCTGGGCGTGGGCTACCTGCAACTGGGGCAGGGCTCCAACACGCTGTCCGGCGGTGAGGCCCAGCGGCTCAAGCTGGCCGCGGAGCTGACGGCCACCTCCCGCCACGAACCCACGCTGTACGTGCTGGATGAGCCCACCACCGGCCTGCACCTGGGCGACGTGGAGAAGCTGATCACCTTCATGGGCCGGCTGGTGGACCGGGGCGACACGCTGGTCGTCATCGAGCACCACCCATCGGTCATCGCCGCGGGGGACCACGTGGTGGAGCTGGGGCCGGAGGGCGGCGAGGGCGGAGGCCGCATCGTGGGCGAAGGCACGCCGCGCGAGGTGGCGAAGCTCAAGACGCCCACGGGGCGTGTGCTCAAGTCGGTTTTTTCCACTGAAGAACCCAAGGCGCGCGTCGCCTCACGGGGACGGTGAATCCATGCGCTCCTTCCGGCATCCTGCGCCCGCCATGAGAACTTCCCTGCTGTTCACCGTCGCGACGGTGCTCTCCCTCTCCACGGTGGCCTCCGCCGCGGACAAGACCGAGAAGAAAGCCATGTCCTTCCACCAGCTGTCCGCCAACCGGCTCGACGGCAAGCCCGAGAAGCTGTCGGACTTCCAGGGCAAGGTCGCCCTCGTCGTGAACACGGCGTCCGAGTGCGGCTACACGCCGCAGTACAAGGGCCTCCAGGCGCTCTCCGACAGCTACAAGGACAAGGGCGTGGTCGTCCTGGGCTTCCCGTCCAACGACTTCGGCGGCCAGGAGCCGGGCACCTCCGAGCAGATCGCGAAGTTCTGCGAGCTGCGCTTCAAGGTCTCCTTCCCCATGTTCGAGAAGGTCAAGACCAAGGGCGAGGGCCAGTCCCCCGTCTACGCGTTCCTCGCCAAGGACCATGGAGAGCCCAAGTGGAACTTCCACAAGTACGTGGTGGGCAAGGACGGCCAGGTGAAGGCCGCCTTCCCCAGCAGCGTCACGCCGGACAGCCCGGAGCTGAAGGCCGCCATCGACAAGGCGCTCGCGGAGAAGTGACGGGCGTCTGACGTCCGACGTTGGCTCCGCCCCGGGGGACTGCTCGGCGGCGGGGCAGGGCGTGCGCAGCTTGGGTGCCGGACCATGGCTCCGGCTCTCTTCCCCGTACGCGTCGTGACCGTGGTGCTGTTCGCGGCGCTGTGTGGTGGATGCGCGTCGCTGGCGCCGCAGCGCTCGGCGCTGACCACGCGCGTGGGGCGGTCCGACCTGTCCGTGGCGGTGATGCGCACGCGGGTGCGGGACCTGGCCCGGCGCTTCTCCGGACTCATCGAGGCCCTGGCGGACGACCTGGCCGCGCGCTCCGGTTCGCCGCACGTGGCTTCGGCCATGCTGCGCTTCAAGGCCAACGCGGTGCCCGCCGTGCAGAGCGCGCTCTTCCAGCCGGATCCAGTGGCTGCCCTCATCGACACCTGGACACTGCTGGCCCAGATCGAGGACTCGCTGCCGCAGACCGCCGTGGACGCATCGCCGGAGCTGCTGGCGCACGCCCATGAAGCGCTGGTGGCGCTGGAGTCCGAAGTGGAGGCCGAGTGGCGCGAGGTCACCGGTCGCGAGGACGTGACCCAGACCCGCGACAAGGTGCACGCCTGGGCCGCGGCGCACCCGCTGACCGGGCCGCTCGTCACGCGCGAATCCACCACGGCCCTGCTGGCCTCCCTCACGGAAGTGACGGGCGGAGGCCTGCGGTCCACGGCCGCCGGCCTCGTCGAGGACACGCGCGACCTCACCGCGCGCGTGGACCTCTACGCGACCAGCCTGCCCCGGCAGGCGCGCTGGCAGGCGGAGCTGGTCGCGACGGATGCCCTGCATGCGCCCACCGTCCAGGCCGCGCTGGCGGAGTTGGGGCGCACGGTGGACCTGCTGGACCGCGTGGGCGCGCTGGCCGCGAACTCGCCCGCGCTCATCGAACGCGAGCGCCGCGCGGTGCTGGACGCGGTGCACGCCGAACGCCTGGGCCTCCAGGAGTTCGTCAACGGCGAGCGGCAGGCGGTGTTCGCGGACGTGGGACGGGAGCGGCAGGCGGTGGTGGACGCGCTGCACGCGGAGCGCGTGGCCACGCTCCAGCAACTGGATGGGCTGGCGCGCGGCTGGGTGGACCACGCGTTCGACCGGCTGGGCCCGCTGGTGGACCGCGTGTTCCTCTGGCTCACGCTGCTGGCGGTGCTGCTGGGCGTGGGTGGCCTCCTGGGAGGCCTGCTGCTCACGCGGGCGTGGCGGCGCGCTCGCTGAAAGAGCGCCTACTTCTTCTCCTTCGGCTCGGGCGGGAAGTCCTTCAGCATCTTCTCCACGCCTTTTTCAATCTTGCCGCTGTTGGTCTGGGCGCTCGGGCTGTCGCCGATGTTCGACTGGGCCGTGCCGCGCCAGACGAGCTTCTTCTCCTTCGCGTCCACCACGTCGAGGATGAGCGTGCCCACGTCGTACTCGCGCACGTACGTCTGCGAGGGCCCGTAGTACGAACCCCAGAACGGATCCCACGGGTAGCCCCAGTAGTTGTCCACCGTATCCGCGGACAACCGCTTGTCGATGGCACCCTGCCAGCCGATGAGGAAGTCCGGGTTCGCGCTTGCGTCCACCTTCTGGTAGCCGCGGGCCTGGAGGTCCTGGTCCACCGCCCCGGTCACCTGGCTGTTGGTGATGTCGTTGTTGATGCGCGTGTCCTTCGTCTGCTGGGGATGCGTCAGCCACGCATAGGTGTGGAACTGGTTGATGCGCTGGACGGCGGCGGGGTCGTAGTTGGTGTTGACATCGACGCCCGCGCAGGACGCGAGCCCAAGGCCCACGAGCACGGGAAGAACACGGGACAGCAGACGCATGGCGGACTCCATGGGGAGAAGCGCATCCCTTGGGGAGGGACACGGTCAATGCCATGACGTTGGGTATGGCCCCCGGGGAGGTCCGTCCGTGTCCGCCCGTTCGCCTCGGACTTGAGGGAGGGGCGTCCTCAGTCTCCGCGCGATTCCTTCGGCCCCTTGGCCTTCATCCCCTTCATGCCCTCGGAGCGGGCCATGACCACGGCCAGCCGCGCGCGCTTCTCCGGGGTCAGGTCCTTGGCGAGCGCCTGGTACAGCTCCCGGTCCAGCGCGGCGATCCGCGCCCGGGCGTCGAAGACCTTCTGCGCCGCCGCGTCCACCTGACCCAGGGCCGCGCTGTCGCCTCGCGACGCCAGATGGAGGATGCGCGCCGAGTCCCGCACCTGCTCGCGCAACGGGCGGCGCCGGTCCTCGAAGCGGCGCAGCGTCTCATCCATCTTCAGGGCCTGCGCGCTGTCCAGCTCCAGCGTGTCCGCCAGCTCCAGCACCTGCCGCAGCCGCTGCCGCTGCTCGGCCCGGGCCATGCGGTCGGCGTCACGCGCTCCTGGCTCCTTCGGCCCGGGCTGCGCCAGCGCCATCACCGGCAGCGCGAACACGAGCACCCAGGTCATCCGCTTCATCGTCTTCACAGTGTCTCTCCCAGGTCGAAGTCCCCGTCGAGGTCGGAGTCGTCCCACGACAGGTCCTCGTCCAGGCCGTACCCCGAGCCGTCATCCTCCAGCGGATCCAACCCGGCCCACGCCTCGAAGGCGGCCAGCGTCTCCGCGTCCACGTCGTCGCGGGCGCTCGCGGACTGCACGGTGCCCGGCGCCGTCACCGGGTGGGGCGCCTTGAGCCGCTCCAGCGCGGAAGGCCCCAGCATCAGCGCCACCACCGCCGCCACGGCCGCGAGCGAACCCAGCGCCCGGCGGCCCATCCCCCGGCGCGTCTGCTCCCGGCGCCACGCCGCCAGGGTCCTGGGACCCAGACCTTCCTGCGCGCGCACCTCCACGGGCGTCTGGGGCGGCAGCGCCACCAGGCCCAGGACTTCGCGAGCGGAGGCCACCTCCGCCTGGCAGGCCGCGCAGGACTCCAGGTGGGCCTGGAAGCGCGCGGCCTCCTCGCCCTCCAGCGCCTCCGCGGCGTGGAGGCTCGCCTGCTCCTCGTATTCCACGCACGCACCCATCACTGCGTCTCCCCGGCCACGTCGGCCTTCAAGCGTTTCACCGCGAGGTGGAACTGCACCTTCGCGTTGTTCTCCGTGATGCCCAGCGTCCCGGCGATGTCCTTGAACGGCAGGCCACCGTCCACCCGCAGCGTCAGCACCTCGCGCTGGCGGCGGGGCAGGGCGAGCACCGCCTGTCGCACCCGTTGGCCCTGCTGGGTGCGCTCCAGCGACGCGTCCGCGCCCTCGCTCAGGTCCGCCGCCAGGTCATCCGTCACCGACTCCACCAGCACCGGCCGCCACCGCAGCCCCTGTCGCGCGTGGTTCTTGGCCAGGTTGAGCGCCACCCGCACCAGCCACGAACGGAACGGCGTGGGCGTGGTGGGCGTGAAGCGCGCGAACACCCGCCGTGACGCCTCCAGGGCCCGGAGGAACGCCTGCTGCGTCAGGTCCGCCGCGTCCTCCGCGCTCACGGTGTAGCGGCGCATCAGCGAGAAGACGAGGCCCCGGTGCCGTTCGAAGAGCTGGCCGAACGCCGTCGCGTCCCCCGCGAGGAAGGCCCCACACAGGGCTTCATCCGAGAGAGCGCTCACGGCCCCACCGGGCCGCACCAGTCCTAGGACCCGTCCGCTCACAGGGGCTTGAACCCTCCAGGGGACGGAAGGTTATTTTCCAGCCCGCTTTTCGCCTCCCGGGACGTGCGCAAGACGTCCGGTACCGGGCAGGCGGGCGGGCGCAAGGCCTCAGGCGGAGGCGGTGTTGCTGCCCGGGGTGGGGTGGGCCTGGAGGTACTTCAGCACGTCGTCGAGGTGGCGGTAGACGCGCACCTCATGGTGGATGACGTGTTCGACGACGCCGTCCGCGCCGACGATGAAGGTGACGCGCCGGTCGATGTTGAGGACCGGCCACAGCACGCCCCAGGCGCGGCTGATCCGCCGCTCGTCGTCTCCCAGGAGGGCGAAGTGGATGCCCTCCTGTTCGGCGAAGTCGCACTGGGTGGTGAGCGTGTCCACGGAGACGCCGACGAGCTCCGCACCCAGCTCGCGGATCCGCTCGTGGTTGTCCCTGAAGGCCCGGTTCTCGATGGTGCAGCCCACGGTGAAGGCGCGGGGGAAGAAGAAGAGCACGACGCGCCGGCCTCGCAGCTCCGACAATCGAACGGTCTGCCCATGGCAGTCGGTCGCGGCGAAGTCCGGTGCGAGTTCTCCGACGGCAATCATTCGATGCGCGCTCCAGCCCGATACGGCGGGGATTGCCCTTCCCCTACCACGTTTTCCCCGTCATCCCACGCCGCGCCGCGCCGGGGGTCCGCTAAGGTGCCCCCCGTGTCGACTGCCTCGATGGATTCCGTCTCCCCCGCCTTCCTCGATGCCCTGGCCCGTGGCCTGGGAGTGACCCGGGTCGCCCGAGTCACCGGACTGGACCGCACCGGCGTGGAGGTCGCCTGCGCGGTGCGTCCGGGTGGGCACGTGCTCCAGGTGTGTAATGGCAAGGGGCTGACCTTCGACGCCGCGGCCCGGGGCGCGCTCTTCGAGACCGCGGAGCTGTGGGCGGCGGAGACGGTGCGGCCGGAGCGGTTGCGCTGGGGCTCCCGGGCGGAGCTGGAGTGGGGAGGCGACACGGTCTGGGGCGTGGAGGAGCTCGGGTCGGCGGGCGCGGTGGTGGCGCCGAGGCTCGCGGGGCCGGCGGTGCGGCTGGCGTGGTGCGAAGCGCGGACGCTGGCCGGGGATGAGCGGGTCTGGGTGCCGGCGCAGGGGGTGTACTGCCCGCCCTCGGGGACGGTGGAGCTGGGGCCGGTGTCGGTGGCGTGGACGACGAATGGCTCCGGGGCGCATCCGGAGTCGGAGCCGGCGCTGCTGCACGCGCTGCTGGAGGCCACGGAGCGGGACCAGCTGTCGCGGGCGTTGCCGGAGGGCTGGTCGGAGGAGGGCGTGGTGGGGCGGATGCTGCGGCCGGAGGCATTGGAGGACGGGGCTCCGCGAACGGCCGCGCAGCGAGACGCGCTGAGGGCCCAGGGGTTCCGGGCCTACCTCTTCGATGTGACGCCCGCGCCCCGGACGAAGGGAAGGGTGGGGCTGCCCGTGGCCGCGGCGGTGCTGGTGGACGCGGACGAGGGCCCGGTGCCGCTCACGGCCGGCTATGCGTGCGCGATGGACCGGGATGAGGCGTTGCTGAAGGCCTTGCTGGAGGCCGCGCAATCGCGGCTGACGGACATCCACGGAGCCCGTGAGGACGTGGCGGCGGCGGACCGTGATGCGGCGCTGGGGTTCGCGCAGGCCCTGTCGGAGGTGCGGCCCCGTCGTGGAGTGGACGCGATGCCGGACGCGGTGGACCGGCGCGCGAAGACCGCGGCGGCGAAGGTGCGCACGGTGTTGTCGCTGCTGGGCGGCGCGGGGTTCACAAGGGTGGCGGGCGTGGCGCTGGACGCCCCGGTGCCCGGGCTGCACGTGTGGAAGGTCGTGGTGCCGGGCATGCGCGTGTCGGAGCTCCTGTGAAGCGGCGGTCAGGTGTGAAGAGTACAGGGGCCGTGGGTGTCCCGGATGCCGCGAGCGGGCCTGCGCGTGAAGGGGCTCGCGTGAAGCGCAGGGGTACCGGGTCCGCAAATGCAGGTGTCCTGGCCGCAGGGCACGACGCGGGGCCTGCGCGTGAAGGGGCTCGCGTGAAGCGGCGGCCGGACGACCTGGTGGTGTTCCTGGGGCCCTCGTTGCCCGCGGCCGAGGCGCGGCGGATCGCGCCGTGCACGGTGTTGCCTCCCGCGCGGCAGGGGGACGTGTGGCGAGCGCTGTCACTCAAGCCCCGCGCGCTGGTGCTGGTGGACGGAGTCTTCGAGGCGCAGCCATCCGTCTGGCATCACGAGCTGCTCGCGGCGCTGGAGGCCGGCGTGGCCGTCTTCGGCGGAGGCAGCATGGGCGCGCTGCGCGCCTCGGAGCTGTCCGAGCACGGCGTGGTCGGCGTGGGCCGCATCTTCGGCTGGTATCGCGACGGCGTGGCGGTGGACGACTCGGAGGTGGCGCTGCTGCACGCGGACGCCGAACACGGTTGGCGTCCCCTCACGGTGCCCCTGGTGAACGTACGGCACGCGGCGGAGCTGGCACTCAAGGCGCGCGTATTGGGACGCGCGGCTGCAAAGGCCCTGGTGGACGCGGCCGCGGGCGTCTTCTACCAGGAGCGCACCTGGACCCGGATCCGCGAGGCCGTGGAACCCGCGTGGACGCGGCCCGTGCGTGAAGCCTGGGACGCCTGGTTCTCTGGCGGAGTGGAAGACCTCAAGCGGCTGGATGCCATCGAATGCGTGCGCGCGGGCGCGGAGTTCGTGAGCCGGGCGCCTCCGATGCAACCTGGAGTCCGGCGCAATCCTTCGTCGTTGGTGCGGCGCCGGCGCTTGATGGAGGACGTGACGCGCGTGGGCTCGCGTGCCGTGGACTCCGGGCGCGTGATGGAACTGCTGCGCGGCGCGCCCGATGCGGAGGCCTGGGCGGAGGCGGGCCTGCGGCGGGCATTGCTCGCGGGCTGGGCGCGTTCGCTGGGCCTCGACGCGACGGAGGAGGAGCTCGCCGCCGAGGAGGCTGCGTGGTGGAGCGAGCGGAGCGTTCGTGCCTCGCGCCGTGAGGCCTTCCTCGCCGCGAACGGGCTGGATGCGCTGGAGCTGCGCCGCTTGTGCGAAGCCCGAGCGCTGGAGCGCCTGGCCTTGAAGCACGCGTCGCGGCTCCTGCCGGATGGTCCCTCCTGGGACGAAGCCCTGGCTTCCGAGGCCCGACTGGGAGGCCAGTGGGAACAGGCCGCCCGAGCGCTGGCGGAAGCAGACGACGCGTCCGACGAAGGCGAATAGCCGGCCGGAGCCGCGCCTCCGCGCAATCCCAGACAGGGCCCGCCGTCACATCCGGACGGGCTGAAACCTGTTTCACGAACTCCAGGCCGCCTGGCGGGTTGGACGCCCGTTCAGGTTCGACCCCCCTGCAGCGTCACGAAAAAACGTGACAGCCCCGCAGGGCCAGATAGGGTCAACCCCGGAGGTTGTCCGCATTGAACACCGCTCCCTGGGTGGTTCCGCCAAGTGGGTCCGCGCCGTCATCGGCCGGGCACGCTCGCGGATTGCGGGGAATCCGACCTCCGCGGTGGGATGTGGCAGGGAAGGCACCCTCGCCGGTCTTGAAACCCCGGGTGGTCGTCCCCACCTCCCAGGTTGTGTCACGGCTTGAGTCAGCGCCATGACCACTCCGCTCCACCCGGACCAGCTTGAAGTCGGCCACCATGTCGGCCCCTGGCGAATCGTCGGGACGCTTGGCGCGGGAGGCTTCGGCCGGGTCTTCAAGGTGGAGCGGGGCGGGAACGTCTACGCACTGAAGCTCGCGTTGCGGCCGGCGAACCAGCACGCCAGCGATGAAGAGGACGTCAACGGACGGCTCTCGCGGGAGGTGGCGGCGCTGCTCGCGTGCGCGCCGCATCCCAACCTGCCGCGCGTGCACGCCGTGGATCGCTGGCCGGAGCCACCGGACGGCTACCTCTTCCACGTCACCGACTTCGTGGACGGCGAGACGTTCCACGAGTGGCGCTGGCGGGTGAAGCCCTCCGCCGCGCACCTGCTGACCGTCTACACGGAGGTCGTGCGGGTGGTGGCGGATCTCCACCGCAGGGGCGTGCATCACCGCGACCTCAAGTCGGACAACCTGCTCATCCGCCGCCTGGACGAGCGCCCCATCATCATCGACCTGGGCACGGCGCGCATCCCGGGGGCCTCCACGTTGACCGTGGGCGTGGCGCCCGCGTCGCCGCACCTGCTGCCGCCGGAGTGCGTGACCTTCCTGCGAGAAGGCTCCTGGAAGGCCGGTGCGAACTTCGACGCGGGCATCCCGGGGGACCTCTACGCGCTGGGCGCGCTGCTCTACGAGTCCCTGACGGACGGCTACGCCTTCGACCCGCGCCTGCCCTACGAACGGTTGCTGCCCGCCATCGAAACGGTGGTGCCGCGAGCACCGAAGGACATCAACCCCAAGGTCCCCTCCAGCCTGTCGGACATCGCGATGCGGCTGCTCTCCAAGCGCCCCGAGGATCGCTACTCGGGGACGGAAACGCTGCTGCAGGCGCTCTGGGACGCCGCGAAGGACAAGCGCCACGCGGACTGGAAGGTCTCGCTGGACGTCCCGGCGGATCCGGATGCGTCCGGGCTGGACCGGGGCGTCGTGTCGCTGTCGCAGTTCCCTGGGACTTCCACGGAGCTGGCAGCGCATGCCCGGGAGTCAGCGCCTTCGGAACCGTCCTCACCCGCGGAGGCCGTCGCGCCGAAGCGGCGCCGTCGTTCCGGCGCGGTGCTCGGCCTGGGAGCACTGCTGCTGGGCTTCTTGATCTTCGGGCTGGCGCGACTGACGCCGGACCGTCCTCCACCTGTCGTAGCGCCTGTGTCTGAGAAAGGAAGTTCGTCCGTGACACCAACCCCGAGTCTTCCCGATGCCGCTGTGCTCGCGGTGGCGTCTTCCCCGGATGCGGGCGTCTCCGCTGCGGTGGAGCCGACTCCGCCCGAGTTTTCCGAGGTTGCGACCAACCCAGTGAAGCCCCTGCGAGCGGACGGCGGTGTCATGCGGAAGATCGCTGGCGCGGCCGTGGCGGCCTGCGTGGGCATGTCGTGTGCGGGAGGGAGTGCCAACACCCGCAAGGCAGAAGGCGAACCGTGCCCGGCGGGAGCCAGGGAGGGGATGAAGAAGTTGGGGATCGGCATGCCCCCGACTGACAATATCTACTTCGAGGAGAGCGAGGGCGTGGCGATGCAAATGCGTGAAGGGCCCATTCAGGGCATCCAGCATGCGGTGCCGTACAGTCGCGGTGGGCTCCCGGCGGGATCGATCATGAAGGGCCGCTCGGTGTTCTGGCCAGGGCTCACGAGGCTCATCTTCACGGAGGTCATCCTACCTGACGGGAGGGCCTTCCCGATCTGCATGGAGGCTTTTGACCCGAGAACTTATCAACCGGGCTTTGCGACGAACCAGTTCGGCGACCGGAAGGACACTGCCACCGTCCGGTGGCTCCCGATCTCTACGCTCCCAATCCAGTCCGTCAAGAGGCTCCTCGTCCCTGAAGAGGAGTAGCCTCTTCGACGCAGTGATGCCTACTCACGGAGATGGGTCATCATCGCGCGGGGGGCATAAGAAACGCCTCGTGGTAGAAGGAAGCCTCTGCCGCCCCGGTTCGAGGAGCCCTTCCCACCGTGCCCTCCTGTCTGTTCGTCGCGCTTCCTCTGCTGCTCTGGTCGTCCCTTGTCCTGGCGGCTTCTCCCGTGGCGAAGGATGGGGTTGAGGGGACGCTCCGGATGGAAGTGGGAGCGGAGGACGCCGGGTCGCGTCCCATCCACATCGGGCCTGGGGTGAGCACGACGCTGCTCTTCGATACCGACATCCAACAGGACCAGGTGATCCTGGAGTCGCGAGCGCTGTTCGCGCGGGTGAGCACGGGAAATTCGGTTCTTGTCCTTGTTCCCTCCAATGACTTGCAGCAAGGGGGAACCTTGAAGCTGTCCATTCCCTTCAAGGATGCGAGCGCAGCGTTTCCCTCAAGGCTGTCATTGACCCTGGTGGTGGATTCTGGCGCCGTGGATAGGCAGGTGGAAGTCTACCGGCGTGCACGTTCCGCGGAGTCATACCGCCAGGAAGTGCAGCAACTGCGCGCGGAGCTCGAACGCTTGCGACGGGAGCGCGTTTCCCCGGCGGAGGGCGCGCGCGAAACGCCGGGATTTGGCGCGCTCCTGCCGATGTCGTCGGGGTTTCCTGGCGTGAAAATGCAGCAGTTTGGGAACCCCTTCATCTGCATGCGTTCGTGCTCATTGCTGATAGAGAAGATATCGACGTACACGTCGGGGCCGCGGTGGGCGGTGAAGTTGTTGCTGAAGGCGAGTGACAAGAAGCCGTGGACCATCGGGCGGGCAGTGCTGGTGGACCGGAAGGGCAAGGAGTGGCCTTCCTTGCCGCCGGTCCAATCCGGACCCATTACGGCTGAATCCTCGGCGATCGTGGCGCTGGAGTTCGACGTGAAGAACCCGGAACTGGGAAAATACCGACTGAACGTCGTGGACGTGGATGGCACGCGGACGGCGCAGTGGAGTGACATCGAGTTCCCGTGAGCCCTCTGGACGCCACGCATCGGGCGAGCACACGAGGTGCCCACCCGATGCGACAGGGTTCAATCAGCCACGGTGGTCCCGACTAAGAGCACCACCAGACGGAGCCGGTGCACTCGCAGGTTCCGGGGTCCCCTGCGGAATAGCAGCAGTCCGTGAGCTCTCCCTCCTGGGACGGAGAGCAGGCCCTCTTGTGCATGAGGGAGCAGCGAACCGCGTCGCAGGTCGGAGGCGGAGTCGACGGGCAGGCGTAGAAGACGCCATTGCAGGTCACTCCCTGGTAGTCAGCCGACGAGCAATTCGACGTCGCGGATGGGCAACTCACCGAGCCCGTGGAACACAGCGCGGTACACCCCGCGAGCTCTTGCGAGGACGCTTGCAGCTCCTCCTCGACGTCCGCTGACGAACCTCCGCAAGCCATTGCCAGACTGACGGCGCAGGCCAACATCCAATGCTTCACACGCATCATGGCGGTCCTCACGTTGGGTGAGCTGTGCGAGCGGAGGATGAGCGGGCCGTGTCTATCTTCTGAAATGTGAGCAGGCATTGCAATCGCCACACCCCTGGCACTCGCCGCGGGCAGGTGGAATACGCGGCGGCCATGCGCTGGAACGGGTAGGGTGCGGCTCCACACGATGACCTCCGACCTCACGCCCGAATCCCTGCGCTGCGTCCGCGCCGACGCGCGCGAGCCCGAGGGCTACCGGGCCGCCCTCGGCGACACCCGCGCCTCGCTGCTCCACACGGACCCGCCGTATTGCCTGCTCACCCGGCGCCGCAAGGGCGGGGACCTGCGCGACCCCCGCGCGAACAAGAAGATCGACCGCAACCCCATCGTCCGCTTCGAGTCCGTGCGCGACTACCGCGTCTTCTCCGAGGCCTGGCTCACGCGCGCCACCGCGCACCTCACCCCCGACGCGCCCCTCATCATCTGGACCAACCTGCTGGGCAAGGAGCCCATCCTCACCGCCGCGCATGGCCTGGGCTACACCCACCTGCGCGGCGAGTACGTCTGGGGCAAGCGCACCACCGACAAGAACGCCAACGAGCAGATGCTGCGCGTCTACGAGGTCGCCCTCGTCATCGCCCGCACGCCCGAGCCGCCGCTCGCCCTTGGGGACGCTCCCACCGTGTGGGCCGTCGTCGGCGGCTACGACGATGACGCCGAGGCCGCGCGGTGGGGCGGCCACCCGCACCACAAGCCCTTCTCCGTGCTGGAGCCCCTGGTCCGCACCTGGAGCCGCCCCGGGGACACCGTGTTGGATCCGTTCGCGGGCAGCGGCTCCATGCCCTCCGCGGCCCTGCGCCTGGGCCGCCGCCCCGCCTGCATGGAGGTCGAGCCCGAGTGGGCCGAGCGCGTCACCCACCGCCTGCGCGAAACCGCCCGTCAGCTGGCCAGCGCCCGGTAGAAGCGCGTCTCGCTCCACAGGGGCACGTCCGTGGGACGGTGGCCCCACCAGTTCATCACCAGCGTGCGCCGCTCGCGTGAAGGTCCCGGCAGCTTGCCGTCCGGGACCTGGTTGTCCGCGTCCAGCACCCCGTGCGTCAGCGTCCCGTCGAACACCACCAGCCGGTTGGGCCGCGGCGCCACCAGCGTCAAATCCTCCAGCCGGTCCGGCGCGAGCGACGGGTTGTCGTCACACGGCAACTCCCGCGTCACCGCCAGCGCGCCGCCCCGCACCCGGTTGAGGAACAACACCGACGAGCGCACCGGGTGCACCAGCTTCCCCGTGGCCAACGCCAGCCGCTCGTCCCGGTCCTGGTGGAAGTCCACCCGCACGTCCGTGGCCCGCATCCGGGACAGCCACCACTCCACGCCCGCGATCTTCCAGCCCTTCGTCACCCGGGGCCGCAGCGTGTGGATGACCTCCTCCACCACGTTCTCCGGAGGCCCGAAGGCGTACCAGAACGTCGTCTGGTACGTGTGACGCAGGCGCTCTGCCTTCAGGTCCCCCACACGGCGTGACAGCCGTTGGAAGAGGGGCGGGGGCAGTGCGGGCTCGGTGAGCTGGACGAGGGATTCCACGATGGGGCGGGAGCTTTCCCCTGAACGCGAGGTGGGCGCCACTCCCTTTCACCGGTAGGCTTCGCCCCCTCATGAAGCCCCATCAGAAGATGCTCCTCGGCATTTCCGCCGGCGCGGTGGCCGGGCTCGTCTGCAACGCCGTGTTCGGGAGCGCGGACTGGCTCATCTGGCTCGTCGAGCACGTCACCAACCCGCTGGGGCAGATCTTCATCCGCCTGCTCCTGATGCTCGTCGTCCCGCTCCTGTTCTCCGCGCTCGTCGTGGGCGTGGCGGAGCTGGACCTGAAGCAGGTGGGCCGCCTGGGGGCCCGCACGCTGGGCTACACCGTCGTCTTCTCCGTCATCTCCGTGCTCATCGGCCTGTTGCTCGTCAACACGCTGAGGCCCGGTGACGGCCTGAGCGACGAGGCCCGCGCCCTGGCCCGCACGGGCACGACCATCAAAGCCGCGCCGCCCCCCGGGGACACCTCCATGGGCGCGCTCTTCATGTCCATGGTGCCCACCAACCCGCTGAAGGCCGCGGCGGACGGGGACATGATTGGCCTCATCGTCTTCTCGCTCATCTTCGGCCTGGGCCTGGCGCTCACCCCGGGCGAGCCCGCGCAGCGGCTCAAGGACGTCATCCAGGGCCTCTATGACGTGATGATGAAGCTCATCGACGGGGTGCTCCAGCTGGCGCCCGTGGGCGTGGGCGCGCTCCTGTTCTCCATGACGGCGCGCCTGGGCTTCCACATCCTGGGTCAGCTGGCGTCGTACGTGGGCGTGGTGCTGCTGGCGTTGGGCATCCACATGTTCGTCGTGTACTCGCTGTCCGTGCGCTTCTTGGGCGGCCGCAACCCGGTGGAGTTCTTCCGCTCCTGCCGGCTGGCCATCGTCACCGCGTTCTCCACGTCCTCCTCCAGCGCCACGCTGCCCACCGCCCTCAAGGTGGCGGAGGAGAACCTGAAGCTGCCGCGCAACGTGTCGCGCTTCGTGCTGACCGCCGGCTCCGCGATGAACCAGAACGGCACCGCGCTCTTCGAGGGCGTCACCGTCCTCTTCCTCGCGCAGGTGTATGGCGTTCCGCTGGACCTCACGCAGCAGGCGACCATCATGTTCATCTGCGTGCTGGCGGGCATTGGCACCGCGGGCGTGCCGGCGGGCTCCATCCCCGTCATCGCCATGATTCTGGGCATGTTCCACATCCCCGTGGAGGGCCTGGGCCTCATCCTCGGCGTGGACCGCTTCCTGGACATGTGCCGCACCGTGCTCAACGTCACCGGAGACCTGGCGGCCGCAGTGTACGTGTCGCGCGGCGAGCCCTCCGACCGCCCGGTCGGCGAGGAGGCGGCGCAGTCCCCCACCGCCTGACGTGGCGTCACCCCGTTTCCACCTTTGACCGAAGTCCCCTCCGCCGTCTTTCGAATCCAAGGAGCTTCAGCCGCATGAAAGTCGCCAACGGTCGCGTCGTCGCCCTCGATTACCGCCTCCACATGGGAGACGGGCAGATCATCGACCAGAGCGCCCCGAACCAGCCGCTCGCCTATCTGCACGGGCACAAGCAGATCGTCCCCGGACTGGAGGGCGCGCTGGAAGGCCTGGGAGTGGGGGACAGCAAGCAGGTGGTGGTGACCCCGGAGCAGGGCTACGGCATCCACAAGCCGGAGGGCGTGCGCAACGTCGCTCGCACCATGCTGCCCAGCACCTACCTGCCCCAGGTGGGCGGCACGCTGATGGCCCAGACGGAGGACGGCGACGTCCCCCTGCGCATCATCGCCGTGAACCCGGACCACGTCGTGGTGGACTTGAACCACCCGCTCGCCGGCAAGACGCTCCACTTCGACGTCACCGTGCGCGAAGTGCGTGACGCGACGCAGGAAGAGCTGGCGCACGGCCATGTCCACGGGCCGGGCGGCGCGCACGGGTAGCGGCTTTTCCAACCGGAGGGCACGGAGCGTTTCGTGACCTCGGGGGGCGTGCACTATCTTGCGCCCCCCATGGTTCCTCCCGTCCCGAACCCCAGCCAGCTCCGCGTCCCCGCGCCCGACCCCGGCGCCGTCCCCGAACGGCCCGGCGCCTCCGCGGCCATGGATCCGGAGCTGTACTGGCGGGAGCACGTCTACCAGGGCGGCGCGCGGCAGCTCACCGTGCGCGCCGTCATCGCCGGGATGCTCATTGGCGCGGTGATGTGTCTGTCCAACCTCTACGTCATCCTCAAGACGGGCTGGAGCCTGGGCGTCACCATCACCGCGTGCATCCTGGCCTTCGCGGTGTTCGGCACGCTGCGCTCGCTGAAGCTGCTGCGCAACGAGTTCACCGACCTGGAGAACAACGCCATGGGCTCCGTGGCGTCCGCCGCGGGCTACATGACGGGCGGCGGCAACATGGCGGCGGTGCCCGCGCTGCTGATGCTCACCGGCACGCTGCCGTCGTCCGGCTGGCTGATGGTGTGGTTCGCCGTCATCTCCGCGCTGGGCGTCTTCGCCGCCATCCCCATCAAGCGCCAGCTCATCAACATCGAAGCGCTCCCGTTCCCCACGGGCACGGCCACCGCGGAGACCATCCGCGCGCTGCACGGCCACGGCGAGGTGGCCCGCCGCAAGTCGCGCCTGCTGGGCCTGGCGGGGCTGGTGGGCGCGCTGCTGGTGCTGGTGCGCGACGCGCGCTTCACCTGGCTGAAGAACCTGCCGGAGAAGGTGAGCCTGCCGTTCAGCATCCTCGGACGCGAGGCGGGCAAGTGGTCCCTGTCGTTCGACTTCAGCCTGCTGCTCATCGGCGCGGGCGCGCTGGTGAACTTCCGCACCGGCTGGTCCATGTTGCTGGGCGCCATCCTCAACTACGGCTTCCTCGCGCCGGCCATGGTCGCCCAGGGCGTCATCCCGGAGGTGACGTACAAGGCCATCAACAGCTGGTCGCTGTGGACGGGCTCCGCGGTGCTGGTGTCGTCCGGCCTGCTCTCGTTCGCGTTCCAGTGGAAGAGCGTGGTGCGCTCGTTCTCCGCGCTGGGCGGGCTGGTGGGGATGAAGCCCAAGGAGGGCGCTCGCGAGGATCCGCTGGCGGACATCGAGTGCCCCCCGGCGTGGTTCCCCCTGGGCTTCGGGCTCCTGGGCCCGGTGGCCGTCTTCCTCATGGCCTACCTGTTCCAGATTCCCTGGTGGGCCGGCGTGCTCGCGCTCCCCCTGGCGGTGGTGATGGGCGTCATCGCGTCGCGCGTGACGGGCGAGACGGACACCACGCCCACCAAGGCCCTGGGCCCCGTCACCCAGCTCATCTTCGGCGGCCTGGCGCCGGGCAACATCCCCGCCAACGTGATGAGCGCCAACGCCACGGGCGGCGTGGGGCTGCACTCGGCGGACCTGCTCACGGACCTGAAGTCCGGGTGGCTGTTGGGGGCTTCGCCGCGTCAGCAGTTCTTCGCGCAGCTGTTCGGCGTGGCCGCGGGCGCCATGGTGGTGGTGCCCATCTTCAAGCTGCTGGTGCCCACCGCGGACGTGCTGGGCACGGAGCAGTTCCCCGCGCCCGCGTCCATGGTGTGGGCTGGCGTGTCGAAGATGCTCGCCTCGGGCGTGTCCGCGCTGCACCCCACCGCGCGCGTGGGCGCCCTGTGCGGCGCGCTGCTGGGCATCACGCTGGTGCTGCTGGAGCGCTGGGCCCACCCGAAGGTGAAGGCCTTCCTCCCCAGCGCGTCCGGCCTGGGGCTGGCCATCGTCATCCCCGGCTCCAGCTCCATCAGCCTCTTCGTGGGCGCGGCGCTGGCGGCGTTCCTCCGGCGCACGAAGCCGAAGCTCGCGGAGGACGCGGTGCTGCCCGTCAGCTCCGGCTTCATCGCGGGCGAAAGCCTGTTGGGCATCGCCATCGCGATGGTGAAGGCCTTCGGCTTCATGCCGAAGTAGGGGGCCTGCTCAGTCCACCTTGCTGGTGGCCCAGGACACGCCCGCGACGAAGCGGAAGGTGGGCGTGTCGAACCCCGCGCCCACGCCCGGGCCGCCCATCACATACAGGTCCAGGCTGGACAGGGCATGGCGGCGGATGGCGATGAGCAGCTCCGCCCCCACCCGGCCTCCGTTCAGCGGGATGCCCGTGAGCACGCTCACCTCGCCGCGCGTCAGCTCGCCGTGGAGCGACGTCACCGTGGCGCCCAATCGCAGCTCATTGCCAGCGATGTCTTTCGGGTCGTAGGACACGGGACCCAGGTCCTGGCGCTTGCGCAGGAAGATGCCGGCCT
Organism: Corallococcus sp. AB018; assembly: GCF_003986945.1. Classification (NCBI taxonomy): domain Bacteria; kingdom Pseudomonadati; phylum Myxococcota; class Myxococcia; order Myxococcales; family Myxococcaceae; genus Corallococcus; species Corallococcus sp. AB018. The sequence goes on from NZ_RAWR01000119.1 coordinate 22,274, forward strand.
CGCCGCCCACCTGGAAGCCCTCGCCCACGTAGCCCAACTGCAGACGCGGCTGCCACGCGTAGTCCTCGTGCGCCTGCGCCGCGCGGCTGCCCACCGGCAGTCCCGCGGTGAACCCCACCGAGAGGTTGATGGGGGCGCCCTTCGTCTGGCGGAGCACCGCGGCCCGGGCCGTCAGCCACGGCGTGGCGATGCCCCCGGAGTTCGGCCCGTAGTACTCCAACGTGGGCTTTCCCCCCTGCGTCAGGACGAGGGGCAGCTCACCGCCCACCTCCAGCCACGACAGCACGCCGAAGCCCACCGTCAGGTGGGCGGTCATCTTGTTCTCCACCAGGCCCGTGCCCTCGCCGGGCTCCCAGCGCGTCTGGAAGTGCAGGGGCAGCTGCTCGTAGTGGTAGTTCAACGCCACACGCAGTTGCCCTGCCTCCAGCGTCCGTCCCGTCCCCACCACCAGCGAGCCCAGGGCCGCCGGGTCCAGGCGCAACCGTTGCAGGTCAAACATGGGCAGCGGACTCTTGGGACCGCTTTCCAGGGCGTGGGCGGAAAAGGGGACGGACAGAAGGGCAGCGGCGAGGACCGAGGCCGGACGGAACACGTGACGACTCCCGAGGCGGAGGGACGCGGACTCTAGCCAGAGTCCCCTCGCCCGAAAATCATGCACGGGTGCCATCAATTGATGTTTGCCCCGCTCAAATATCGCCGCGTCAGGCAGTTCCAGCCGCCAGGTCCTGCAATTCCTGCCAACGCGTATAGAGCCGATCCACCTCGGCGGTGGTGGCTTCCAGGGCCTGATTCACTTCCGCCACCTTGGAGCCCTGGCTGTAGACGGCGGGGTCGGCCAGCTTCGCCTCCAGCTCCGCCTTGCGCTTCTCCGCGGCCTCGATGGTGGCCTCCATGCCGTCCAGCTCGCGCTGATCCTTGTAGGAGAGCTTCCCGAGCTTCTTCTGGGCGGGCTTCTGGGCGGGCTCCTCGCGGGGTTCGTCCTTCTTCGGCTCGTCCTTCTTCAGCGCGGCGGCCTTGAGCGCGGCGGCCCGCGACTGCTCGCGCAGCCGCTTGTACATGTCGTAGTTGCCCTCGTAGCGGGTGACCTTGCCCTCGCCGTCGAAGGAGAGGATGGCGGTGGCCACCTTGTCGAGGAAGTACCGGTCGTGCGTCACCAGCAGGGTGCTGCCGGCGAAGTCCAGGAGCAGGCGCTCCAGGATGTTGAGGGTGACGATGTCCAGGTCGTTGGTGGGCTCGTCCAGCACCAGCACGTTGGCGCCTTCCAGGAACAGCCGCGCCAGCAGCAGGCGGTTGCGCTCGCCGCCGGACAGCGCGCCCACCTTCATGCGCTGCATGGGCACCGGGAAGAGCAGGTCCTCCAGGTAGTCGCGCAGGGCCACCTTCCGGTCCGCCAGCTCCACGTGGTCCTCGCCGTTGGAGGCCGCGTCGTACACCGTCTGCTCCGGATCCAACTGGGCGCGCTGCTGATCGTAGTAGGCGACCTTGGTGTTCTTCCCGATGACGAGCTTGCCGCTGTCCGCGGGAATCTCCCCCAGCATCACGCGCAGGAAGGTCGTCTTGCCCACGCCGTTGGGCCCCAGGAAGCCCACGCGCTCGCCGCGCTGGAGGCGGAAGTCCACGCCGTCCAGCACCTTGCGCTCGCCGAAGGACTTCTTCAGCCCTTCCGCCTCGATGACGGTGTGGCCCAGCCGCGGCGCCGCCACCACCTTCAAGTCCGCCACCTTGGGGCGCTGGAAGCCCTTCTCCGCCAGCAGCTTCTGCGCCCGTTCGATGCGGGCCTTGCTCTTGGTGCGCCGCGCCTCCGGGCCCTTGCGCAGCCACGCCACCTCCTGGGCAATCCAGCGTCCGCGCTTGTGCTCCGCCGTCTCCGCGTTCTCCTGGGCCACGAGCTTCTGCTCCACGTAGGCCGCGTAGTTGCCGGGGTAGGAGATGAGGCCGCCGCCGGGCTGGATTTCGACGATGCGGTCCACCAGGTCGTCCAGGAAGTAGCGGTCGTGCGTGACGAGCAGCAGCGCCCCGGGCAGCTTGTCCAGCTCGTCCTCCAGCCAGTCCACGGTGTCCGCGTCCAGGTGGTTGGTGGGCTCGTCCAAGAGCAGCAGGTCCGGGCGCGTGAGCAGCGCCCGGGCAATGGCCACGCGCTTCTTCAGGCCTCCGGACAGCTGCGCCACGGGCCGGTCCCAGTCCTTCACGCCCAGGCGGTCCAGCAGCGTCTTCGCGTGGTGCTCCGTGTCCCAGCCGCCCGCCTGTTCAATCCGGTCGCTCAGCGCGGACAGCTGCTCCAGCATCTTCTGGGTGGCGTGCGCGGGGTCCGTCTCCAGCTTCCGGGACAGCTCCGCGTGCGCGTCCAGCGCCTCCTTCAGCGGCGCCTGGGACACGGCCAGCTCGCTCTGCACGGTGGCGCCTTCGGGGAACTCCGGCTCCTGGGGCAGGTAGGTGACGCGTGCGCCCCGGCGCAGCTGCAGCTCGCCCAGGTCCGGCTTCGCCGCGCCGGCCAATATCTTCATCAGGGACGACTTGCCGGAGCCGTTGACGCCCACGAGGCCCACGCGCTCGCCCTCCTCGATGGTGAAGGTGAGGCCCTCGAAGACGGTGCGGCTGCCGAAGGCGAGCTGGACGTTGGCGGCGCGAAGCAGCGTCACGGAAAGGAACCTTTCGAAAAGGGGGACGGTAGAAAGCGAAAGGGCGCCCCCCACTTGAAGCGGGGAGCGCCCTTCCTACAGCCAGTGCGGCGTGGGCACCCGGACTACTTGCGGGCAGCCTGCTCCGCGGCCTGCTTCTCCTTGTACTGCGCCATCAGGGCCTCCGCCTCGTTGCGGGGGACCGGCGAGTACCGGGCGAACTCCATCGTGAACTCGCCCTTGCCCTGGGTCGCGGAGCGCAGGTCGGTGGAGTAGCCGAACATCGTGTTCAGCGGCACTTCCGCCACGGCCGTGACGTAGCCCTCGGCGGTGCCCGTCTCCAGGATGGTGCCGCGGCGCTGGTTCAGCTGGCCGACGACGGAACCCTGGAAGTCTTCCGGAGCCGTGACTTCGACCTTCATGATCGGCTCGAGGATGATCGGCTTGGCGGCGGCGTAGCCCTCGCGGAAGCCCATGATGGCGGCCGTCTTGAACGCCATTTCGGACGAGTCCACCGCGTGGAACGCGCCGTCGTTGATGACCACGCGCAGGCCCACCACGGGGAAGCCGATGAGGCTGCCCTTCTTCACGGCCTCGGTGAAGCCCTTGTCGCACGCGGGGATGAACTCGCGCGGGATGGAGCCACCGACGATGTCGTCCACGAACTCGTACTGCTGCACGGCGTCCGAGGGCAGGGGCTCCACGTAGCCGCACACGCGCGCGAACTGACCGGAACCACCGGTCTGCTTCTTGTGCGTGTACGCGAACTCGCCCTTCTGGGAGATGGTCTCGCGGTACGCCACCTGGGGCTTGCCGGCGACCACTTCGCAGTCGTACTCGCGCTTCATGCGCTCGATGTAGATCTCCAGGTGCAGCTCGCCCATGCCGCTGATGATGGTCTGCGCGGACTCTTCGTCACGGTGCACGCGGAAGGTGGGGTCTTCCTTGTGGAAGCGGTTGAGCGCCTTGGAGAAGTTGGTCAGCTTGTCGCGGTTCTTCGGCGTCACCGCCAGGGAGATCACCGCGTCCGGCACGAACATGGACGTCATCGTGTAGTTCACGGTGCCGTCGGTGAACGTGTCGCCGGAGGCGCACTCGATGCCGAACAGCGCGACGATGTCGCCGGCCGTGGCCTCGCTCACGTCGTGCATTTCCGACGCGTGCATGCGGACGATGCGGGGAACCTTGACCTTCTTCTGGTTCACCTGGTTGAAGATGAAGTCACCCTTGCTCACCTTGCCCTGGTAGATGCGCATGTAGGTGAGCTGGCCGTAGCGGCCGTCTTCCAGCTTGAACGCCAGGCCGACGAAGGGCTTGTTTGCGTCCGACTCCAGGATGACCTTGGCCTCGTTGTTCTTCTGGTCGAGGGCCTCGTTGGTCGCTTCCTTGGGGTTGGGCAGGTAGCTGCACACCGCGTTCAGGAGCAGCTGCACGCCCTTGTTCTTGTACGCGGAGCCGCACATCACCGGCGTCATCTTCAGCGCGATGGTGGCCCGGCGCACGGCGGCGCGGAGCTGCTCCTCGTTGATGGCGCCCGGGTCCATGAGGAACGCCTCGCCCAGCTCGTCGTCGACGTTGGCGATGCCCTCGATCATCTCGTCGCGGCGCAGCTTCGCCTCGTCGAGCATGTCCGCGGGGATGGCCTCCTCGCGCACGTTCTCGCCGTTCTCACCATCGAAGTAGAACGCCTTCATGGAGAGCAGGTCGATGAGGCCCTGGAAGCGGTCCTCCGCGCCGATGGGGTACTGGAGCTTCACCGCGTGGTGGCCCAGCTTCTCCTTCAGCTGCGCGGCGACGCGGTCATAGTTCGCGCCCGAGCGGTCCATCTTGTTGATGAACGCGATGCGCGGAACCTTGTAGCGCTTCATCTGGCGGTCCACCGTGATGGACTGCGACTGCACGCCCGACACGGAGCAGAGCACCAGGATGGCACCGTCGAGGACGCGGAGCGCGCGCTCCACCTCGATGGTGAAGTCCACGTGTCCCGGGGTGTCGATCAGGTTGATGTTGTATTCGCCCCACATCGCGTACGTGGCGGCGGACTGGATGGTGATGCCCTTCTCACGCTCCAGGTCCATCGAGTCCATGATCGCGCCCACGCCGTCCTTGCCGCGGACCTCGTGGATCTCGTGGATCTTGCCCGTGTAGAACAGGATGCGCTCGGAGAGCGTCGTCTTGCCCGAGTCGATGTGGGCAGAGATACCGATGTTACGAATCTTCTCGATGGGTACGTTGGAGGCCACGATCCGGTCCTTCTTCTATTGAAAAAATTGCCTGAGGGAACAGAGCAGGCGGGGCCCTTACTTCCCACAGGACCCAGTTACCAGACAAATCCGCATGACGCGGGGCGTACATCCGCCTACTTTCCGCCGTCCCCGTTCCGACTGAGGTCTCATAACAATGAGCGCGAGCGAAAACTTCTCACTGGCCAGGGCCTGGCTCAAGGCCTTCAACGCCCACGACGTCACCGCCCTGGTGGCGCTGTACGCGGAGGATGCAACACACACCTCGCCCAAGATTCGCGTCCTGCATCCGGAGACGGGCGGGCGCCTGGTGGGCCGGCCGGCCCTGGAGCAGTGGTGGAGGGACGCCATCGCCCGGCTGCCGGGCCTGCGCTACGAGGAGACGGCCCTCACGGCGGACGGGGACCGGGTGTTCATGGAGTACCTGCGCCACGCGCCCAACGAGGCCCCCCTGCCGGTGGCGGAGGTGCTGGACGTGAAGGGCGGGCGCATCGTCGCGTCGCGCGTCTACCACGGCTAAGGTGCCCCCATGGCGACCCCCAATTTCGAACGGGACTTCGGATACCTGTTGCCCTTCATGGACAAGGTGGCGGCGGCCGCCTCGGACCTGCCGGACGCCTCCGCCCGCGAGGAGCTGGTGCGGCTGGTGGCGGAGGAGAAGGTGCGCTGGGAGCGCATCCGGGAACTGCTCCAGGGCGCCCAGGGGCAGAGCGGCGCGTCCAAGGGGCCCGCCCCCAAGGCCTCTGCCTCGAAGGCCTCATCGCCCGCCGCCGCGCCCCCGCTGGCCCGGGTGTCCGCGGACGGCGTGAACCGGGTAGCCCAGCGCGAGGCGGGCTTCACGGTGGGAAGCCTCAAGGACTCGCGCTAGGCGCGGGCCGCCGAGGCGGATCAGGTGCTGCTCACCCGCACCTGGTCCAACGCGTCGTAGGTGGCGGCCTTGTAGGCCTCCGACAGCGTCGGGTAGTTGAAGCAGGTCTCCACGAAGAGCTGCGCGGTGGAGCCGGTGAGCAGCGCGGTGAGCCCCACGTGCACCAGCTCCGAGGCCTGCTCGCCCAGCACGTGCACGCCCAGGAGCTTCAGGTCGTCGCGGTGGAAGAGCAGCTTCAAGAGGCCCTGCCGCTCCCCGATGATCTGCCCGCGAGGGTTGGTTTCGAAGGTGGCGCGGCCGACCACGTAGGGGACGCTGCGCGCGCGCAGGGACTCCTCCGTGTCGCCGGCCATGGACACCTCCGGGATGGTGTAGATGCCGTAGGGCAGGATGGGCGTGAGCGTGCGCTTGCCCGGGCCGAACGCGTGCTCCACCGCGATGCGCGCCTGCTCCATGGACGTGGAGGCCAGCGCGGGGAAGCCGATGACGTCCCCCACCGCGTAGATGTGCGGCACGGCCGTCTGGTACGCGAGCCCCACTTCAATCTGGCCGCGCTTGCCCTGCTTCACGCCCAGCGCCTCGATGCCCAGGCCCGCGGTGTTCGAGGTGCGGCCGGAGGCGACCAGTACCTGATCCGCCTCCAGCACCTCGCCGGTGGACAGCTTCAGGCGGATGGGCTCCTCGTGGGACTCCGGGACGTGCGCGGACTCCACCGTCTGGCCCAGGCGCAGCCGCACGCCCAGCGTCTCCATGCAGTCGCGCAGCACCTGCCCCACTTCGGCGTCCAGGAAGGACAGGAGCTCGTTCTTCACCTCCACCAGCGTCACCGGGATGCCCAGCGCGGCGAACATGCACGCGTACTCGCAGCCGATGACGCCGCCGCCCACCACCACCAGCGTGCGGGGCAGGGTGGTGATGTCGAGGATTTCATCCGAGTCGTGCACGCGCGGGTCGCCGAAGGGGTACAGCGGCGGGCGGTACGGGCTGGATCCGGTGGCGATGAGGACGGTGCCGGCGGTGAGCCGGGCGACCTCCGCGCCGTCGTGCTTCACCGCGACGGTGTGCGCGTCCGCGAAGGAGCCGGCGCCCTGGAACAGCGTCACGCCGTGGCGCTGGAGGTTCTTGTGGATGCGCTCGCGCTCCATCTGCTTCACGCGGCGCTCGCGGAAGAGGAAGTCGGAGACGGTGGCCTCGTGGCGCAGCGTCGCGTCCACGCTGTAGAGGCCACGCGCCTTGAAGCCGGACAGGTGCAGCGCCGTCTCGCGCAGCGTCTTGGAGGGGAGGGTGCCGGTGTTGGCCGCGGTGCCGCCGAGCACCGCCTCCCGCTCCACCACCGCCACCCGCTTCCCCGCGAGAGAGGCCTGTACCGCGCCCCATTCACCCGCGGGGCCTGATCCGATGACCACCAGGTCGAAGTCCGCCATGGGCCGCACCCTAACCCCACCCCGGGGGGCCAGGGCACCGGGAAGTCAGTCCCGGCCAGAGTAATTCAGCTTCTCGCGGACCTCCTCGTCAGTGAGGAGGCGGAAGCCGCCCTCGGGGATATCGTCCAGGGTGATGTCGCCCACGGCCTCCCGGTGAAGCGCGCGGGCAGGCAGCCCCACGGCGCCCAGCATGCGCTTCACCTGGTGGTGGCGGCCTTCGGTGAGAATCACCTCCACCGTGTGCTCGTCGCGCACGCGCACCACGGCGGGGCGAGCGGGGCCGTCATCCAGCATCATCCCCTGGCGCAGCGGCTCCACCTTCGCGTCGTCCGCGGTGCTGAACACCGTGGCCACGTAGCGCTTGGGCAGGTTCGTCTCCGGGGACGTGGCGTGGGCCACCAGCTTGTCGTCGTTGGTGAAGAGCAGCAGGCCCGTGGTGTCCACGTCCAGCCGGCCCACGGCGTGCCAGGTGAAGCGGTTCAGCTCCAGGGGCAGTTGGGGCAGGAGCAGCTCGAACACCGTGCCCGTGCGGTGCTGACGCGCGGTGGAGGTCAGCACCCCCGCGGGCTTGTGGAAGGCCAGCACGTGCGTGGGCGCTCCCTTGCGCACCGGGTGCCCGTCCACCTTGATGACGGCGTCGGGCGGCACGGGCGTCAGCGGCGTGGTCGCCACGCGGCCGTTGACGGTGACACGGCCCGCCTTGATGGCGGCGTCGGCCTCGTCCTGGGGCATGGCGCCCGCGCGGGCGAGTGCGCGGGAGAGCCAGTCCGGCTTCTCCTTGCCCTCCCAGCGGTTGGGGCGGGGCGGGGACTTGGGGGGCCGTTCGGGCTTGCGAGGCATGGGCGCGGCACTGTAGCCGCGCTTGAGGCGGCGGCGTGTCCTTCAGTTTTAGTGGCGGACCGGTTCGTCGGGGTCGTCGCCCTCGGCGGAGCCCGGCGTGGGGCCCGGCTCGTCGCCGTCCGCCATGCGGTGGGACTCCTCCTCCAGCCCGCCGTCCTCCGCCGTCCCGGGCGTGCGGCCGGGTTCCTCGAAGACCTCTTCGTGGGCTGGCGCCTGACGGCCAGGGCCGGGCTCGGTGCCTCCCACGATCATCGGCTCGTAGGGCATGTGGTTCACGCGGTGCTCCTTTCCGTGAGGCTTCGGTCGTTCCTGGAAAGGTAGCGATGCGCGGGCATCCCGCCGCGCGGGGTGGGGTGTCCCCCTGCCTGCTCAGGGGTCGTCCCTGCCCGGGAAATGCTTGCGCACGGTATGCAGCGCGGCCAGCCAGAGCCGGGCCTCGTTGCGCGTGAGGCGGGAGCGGCGCAGGGGCGCGACCAGGTCCCGCACCGCCGTGCGCCCGGGCTTTTCGTCCACGAGGAAGCCGCCCGCGCCCAGGAGCGTCTCCAGCGTCGCCTCCACCCGGGCCAGCTCCGCGTCCGTGGCGGCCAGGGGCAGGGGACCCGGCGGCGGCGCGGTGTCCGCCAGGTGCGCCATGCGGACCTCGTAGGCGTAGAGCAGCACCGCCTGCGCCAGGTTGATGGAGGGCTGCTCCGGCGCGGTGGGCACCGCGGACAGGTCGTGGCAGCGCTCCACCTCTGCGTTGGTGAGGCCGCTTCTCTCATCCCCGAAGACGAGCGCCACCGGCCCCTGCTTCGCCCTCGCCACCAACTCCTCACCCACGGCCCGGGGCGACAGGCGGCGCTTGCCCTCCACCTTGCGGGAGCTGGTGCCCACCACCCAGACGCAGTCGGACACCGCCGCGTCCAGCGTGTCCGGCCGCTTCACCCCACCCAGCACGTCCTCCGCATGCACCGCGAGCCGATGGGCGGGTCCCAGGTCCTCCACCTCCGGCGTCACCCAGGCCCAGTCGGACAGGCCGCAGTTCTTCAGGGCGCGGGCGGCGGCACCCAGGTTCTCCGCGTTGCGCGGGCGCATGAGGACGAATCGGACGGGCAGCACCATGGCCGCGCACCCTACCGCCCCCATGCGCCATGCAGGGACCCCAGTTGACCGCCGGGCTTGTCCCGGCGGGCAGAGGCATCATTGAGCGCCGGGCTTGTCCCGGCGGGCAGAGGCATCATTGAGCGCCGGGCTTGTCCCGGCGGGCAGAGGCCTCATTGAGCGCCGGGCTTGTCCCGGCGGGCAGGGACCCCAGTTGACCGCCGAGGTGTCTCACCGCCAGTCTGCACCGCGAAATCCCGCGTCCCGTGCGTCCGGAGGCCACCCGCGAGTGTGGCTGCCTGGACACCCTGTGGGCCCGCGGACGCGCATGGGGGAGCGCCGGCACGTGGTCGCCGGGCCGCACTTCCCGTGTGCCTCCGAGAGCCCCACGCGCGGCACGCGGCATGAAATCGGTTCCGCCGCCACCTCCTGGAGGAAACATGTCCCCGCAGTCCGCTGTCCCGCCGAAGGCCGCGCGCGCTCCCCGTGCCCGCTGGCTCTTGCCGGCGTTGCTCGTGGGTGCGCTCGCCGCCGGCTGCAAGCAAGAGCC